>NZ_JBFUHK010000006.1:0-166564 GCF_056402435.1 Rahnella sp. P4_A8
AGCCAGACCATGGACTCGAGGGGGAGTTTACGCTTGCGTAGGGTGACGGTGTCAGTGAGAGAAAAAGCTTGCTGAATGAGGTCAGGAGACAGGAGGTCAGCGAGGCTTTGAACTTCATCGGGGGCAGTGAGATTGATAATACCGAGAGCTTGTGAAAGTTCCATTTAAAAAGGGTCCATGATGAGCATGAACCCTTTTTACACGAGCCACCGGATCGGTCAACTGATCCTTAAACGATCGGCATTAGCCTGAAGAGGCGGTTTTTATTTTTCTGCACCAGAACTTACAGCGCAGAACTTACAAAGCGATATCCGCAGGCTGTTTTGGCTCTTGTTTGGCCTGAACATCCAGCGGGCGCAGCTGAACCACGTCGGCGACCGGCGTGGTGATCATCGACGGCGTTTCCAGTTGCAGAATACGGCTGGTTTCCAGCAGCTCTTTCTCGGTCGCTTCGATATTGCCATTCAGTTTAGTGCCGTAAGACGGGATGATTTCCCGGAATTTGGCCTGCCATTCCGGGCTCGCGGCTTTTTCTTTAAAGACCGTTTCCAGCAGTTTCATCATGATCGGCGCTGCGGTTGACGCACCCGGTGATGCACCCAGCAACGCCGCAATACTGCCATCTTTTGCGCTCACCACTTCAGTGCCCAGACGCAATACGCCGCCGTGTTTGCCATCTTTTTTGATGACCTGCACACGTTGTCCGGCCACCCAGCGTTTCCAGTCTTTCTGCTCGGCTTCGGGGAAAAATTCCTTCAGTGCGGCATGACGGTCTTCATCGCTGAGCATCACCTGCCCGACCAGATATTTCACCAGATCGAAGTTACCCATGCCGACATGTGTCATCGGCAACAGGTTGGAACTGTTCACACTGCCAAACAAATCCCAAAGGGAACCGTTTTTCAGGAACTTACTGGAGAAAGTGGCGAACGGCCCGAACAGCAGAACCTGTTTGCCATCAATAATGCGGGTGTCGAGATGCGGAACGGACATCGGTGGCGCGCCCACGGCCGCTTTGCCGTAAACCTTCGCCAGATGGCGTTTCACCACATCCTGATTTTCGGTCACCAGGAATTCACCGCCGACCGGGAAACCGCCGTATTCACGCGCTTCCGGAATGCCGGATTTTTGCAGCAGCGTCAGGGACGCACCGCCCGCGCCGATGAACACGAATTTCGCATTCACCACGCGATGTTTGTGGCTGTGTTTCAGATCGGTAATCGTCACGCGCCAGCTTTTATCCGGATTGCGCTGGATATCGCGCACTTCCTGACCGTTTGCCAGCGTGAAATTGGATTTCTTCTGCAACGCCTCGACAAGCTGGCGGGTCACTTCGCCGAAGTTCACGTCCGTACCTGCGGTGGTGCGGGTCGCGGCAACTTTTTGCTTCGGATCACGGCCTTCCATGACTGCCGGGATCCATTGTCTGATTTGTTCCGGGTCTTCCGAATATTCCATCCCGCGGAACAGCGTGCTTTCCTGCAACGCAGCAAAACGTTTGCGCAGGAAATCGATATTCTCATCGCCCCAGACAAAGCTCATGTGCGGCACGCTGTTGATGAACGAGCGCGGGTTATTCAGCACGCCTTTCTGCACCTGATACGCCATAAACTGACGGGAAACCTGGAAGGCTTCGTTGATCGCCACGGCCTTGGTGATATCGACAGAACCGTCGGGCATCAGCGGGGTATAGTTCATTTCTGCCAGCGCGGAATGGCCGGTACCGGCGTTATTCCAGCCGTTGGAACTTTCCTGCGCCACGCCGTCCATGCGTTCAATCATATGGACTGACCAGTCCGGCTCGAGTTCCTGGAGATAGGTCCCCAGGGTAGCACTCATAATTCCGCCGCCGACCAGCAATACATCAACGGATTTTTCGTCTTCTGCGGCCGCAGGCTCGCTGGCACCCAGTGAGTCACGGTTGAGAAGCATACCAAGTATCTTTCTCATGACGTCTGTTTCTCTAAATGTTCAGTTCTGTTCTGTTATGAATCGTTGTTGTGACTATCGAACAAGAAATTAGCAAAAAAACACGCGGGATCGTTACTGAAACTTCATTTTTTCAAATGATGGCTACGAATATAACATTATCACTACAAAAATTAAAAAAGGATTTAACGTTTCAAAAAAACAGGCAAACGGGATACCGGACAGCGCTTCAGGCCGCGTCACCGCTGGATTTGAAGGGTTTTGCAAAGGAATTCCGGAGGGCTTTGGGTCGGTCAAAGAACGAGCTATTCGTGCTAAATCGGGTTTTGTGGTGAAAGCGAGATGTTAAAAAGGCGCAGTTGCCCGCGCCTTTACGATCACTTTTTACGGAATCAGATTACAACGCGACGTCTGCCACTTGTTTCTGCTCTTCGCCCTTTTTAGGAGCTGAAGAATTGTCCGCCGCCGGAGCCGGTTCCGCCGCTTTCGGTTGCGGGTTGTCGAGCATCAGAACGCGGCTGGTGTCGCCCAGTTCTTTCTCGGTTGCCGCCACGTTGCCGTTCAGTTCAGTGCCGTAAGAAGGGATGATTTCCTTCAGTTTGGCCTGCCACTCCGGTGTGGCGACTTTGTCTTTAAACACTTTTTCCATCAGGTGCAGCATGATCGGTGCCGCAGTGGATGCGCCCGGAGAAGCGCCCAGCAGCGCGGTAATGCTGCCGTCTTTCGAGCTGACCACTTCGGTGCCGAGACGCAGAACGCCGCCTTCTTTCTCATCTTTTTTGATGATCTGCACACGCTGACCGGCTTCCCACAGACGCCAGTCTTCTTTCTTCGCATCCGGGAAGTATTCACGTAATGCATCGAAACGGTCGTCATCGGAGAGCATCACCTGGCTGACCAGATATTTCACCAGATCAAAGTTGTCGATGCCCACGTGGGTCATCGGCATGATGTTGGAGAAATTCACGCTGCCGAACAGATCCCACAGGGAACCGTTTTTCAGGAACTTGCTGGAGAAGGTGGCGAACGGCCCGAACAGCAGAACCTGTTTGCCATCCAGAATACGGGTATCGAGGTGCGGAACGGACATCGGCGGTGAGCCGACAGACGCTTTCCCGTACACTTTCGCCAGATGACGTTTCACCACGTCCGGGTTCTCAGTCACCAGGAATTCGCCACCCACCGGGAAGCCACCATAGTTGTCCGCTTCCGGAATACCGGATTTTTGCAGCAGCGTCAGGGACGCACCGCCCGCACCGATAAACACGAATTTCGCTTTGATAACGCTTTCTTTGCCGTCGTTTTTCAGGTCGGCAACGGTCACGTCCCAGGTGTTATCCGGGTTACGTTTAATGTCGCGCACTTCATGACCGAGGCTCAGGGAGAAGTTAGGCTTCTTCTGCAACGAGGCCACCAGCTGACGGGTGATTTCGCCGAAGTTTACGTCGGTACCAATCGGAATGCGGGTCGCAGCGATTTTCTGCGCCGGATCACGCCCTTCCATCACCAGCGGGATCCACTGTTTGATTTGCGCCGGGTCTTCTGAATATTCCATGCCACGGAACAGCGTGCTTTGCTGCAATGCCGCAAAACGTTTACGCAGGAAATTGATGTTGTCATCACCCCACACAAAACTCATGTGCGGCGTGCTGTTGATGAAGGAACGCGGGTTGTGCAGCACGCCGTTCTCAACCTGATAGGTCCAGAACTGACGGGAAATCTGGAAGGATTCGTTGATTTCGACCGCTTTGGAGATATCGATACTGCCGTCGGCTTTTTCCGGTGTGTAGTTCATTTCTGCCAGCGCAGAGTGGCCGGTACCGGCGTTGTTCCAGCCGTTGGAGCTTTCCAGCGCTACGCCGTCCAGACGCTCAACCATATCGATGGACCAGTCTGGCTCTAATTCCTGAAGGTATGTCCCCAGCGTCGCGCTCATAATGCCGCCGCCGATCAGTAACACATCAACGGGCTTTTCATCTTCTGCCAACGCTGACTGGCTGAAAGCAACCACGTTAAGGCAGAGGATCATGGCGAGTATCTTTCTCATGACGTCTGTTTCTCTGAATGTTTAGTTTTAGTTTTGCAGGTGAAAGCTATCCAGATTTCTTCTGGATAAACGAAATCAACAACCCGGCGGTGCGGTGGGAAATAAGCGATTATTTCCACAGAGTATGAAAGGACAATAATGGGGAGCAACGAAAACCGCGGCGAAGAACGACAAATCAACCACACAAATGTTACCGAATACTCATATTATCGAGATTTCGTAAACAATTTAACATTATCGTTACGTGTATTAAAAATAGTTTAATACTTTAAATAATTACATAAGTTAGTGACGTGACGAAATCATTCAGGCCAGATTCGCCTGTAAAGCCGCGGCATGCGCGGCCAGAGCCGGTGCCGGACTGTGGCCAATCAGCATGAAGTTGTAACCGGCATTGCGCCAGTAAACCACGTTCATTCCCCGGCGGATTTCTCGCTGCAATGCCGTATTGTCGCTGTGCTCGCTGCGCGTAATACACAGCGCCATCGGGCCGTACCGCGCGTCAAGATAGGTAATTTGCGCGATGTCATATTCGTCATAATGCAACATACGGGCATCTTTCAGATCCGCGCCCTGCACCGCCAGCGCCGCCGGGCTCAGTGCAATGCCTAAGGTGTTTTGCACCCGCGCGAGCTGGATTTTTTGTTGTCCGGCAGAATCATCCACATCCGCCAGCGTCTGCGCGGTATACAGCGACATGTAATCCGCCACGCGCGCACGCCAGTTATCGTCAGAAGCAAAAAGCGTGGAATAACGTCCACCCAGCAGCCCGACGGCCAGAAAGCTTAACGACGCGGCGAGCAGTGCGCGACGGCTGAATCCGGACGAACCGGCAATCCGTGCGTCAGGGACAGCATCGAGCGCAGCCTGTAATTTCCCGACAGGCGCTTCCTGCAACATCGCGCCAAAGGCGTCGTGGAACGGTAAATTGCTGCGTGACATCTGCGCCAGCCGCTGCGCCAGCACGTCGTCCTGCGCCAGTTGTGCATCAAATTTTGCACGCTGAGATTCGCTTAGCTGGTTATCGAGGTATGCCACCAGAACTTCATCGGCGTAAGGCGCAGCCGGGATTTCACGGGTCATTTTTTCTCTCCCTGCTGCGATTGTGTGGCGGTACCGGCGTCTTTTGCCAGCGTCAGCCGGGCGGTCGCCAGACGGCTCATGATGGTACCGATGGGGACGGAAAGCGTCATCGCCGCCTCCTGATAGGTGAAACCTTCGACATACACCAGAAACACTGCGTTGCGCTGGGCTTCCGGCAGCCGGTTCACCCGCTGCATAACCTGCGTATGCCAGTGACGCTCCTCGAAAGACAGCGTATCGGCGGGCGCCTGCGTTTCATCAACATCAGCAAAACCCTGCCCCTGACGGACGTACTGCGCCCTGAGTTCGTTAACCCATATGGAGTGCAGGATAGAAAAGAGCCAGCGGTCCACACCGGTGCTGTCCTTAATCTGCGCGCAGCGTTCCAGCGCCCGCACGCAGGTGGATTGCACCAGATCGTCCGCCACATCATGCTTGCGCGACAGTACCATCGCGTAGCGCCACAGACGTGACAGGCACTGGCTCAGTTCAGAACGTAAGTCTGCCGGTGAGATTTATCGATTCTCCGTGATCAGGATTCCGGATGACCGTCGATGGCGGCGCTCAGGTCGCGGTATTCTTCGCAGCCGGTGCCGCACAAGCCTTTGATGGTCGCTAACTGGGCTTTGGCGAGATCAGGACGCCCTTTAATCATATAAGCCTCGCCGAGATATTCCCGGACTTTGGCATACTTCGCGTCAATCGCAATCGACTTCTGATAATAGCTGATACCTTCGTCGGTGCGCCCGAGTTTACGGGTGGCATAGCCGCGATAGTTCCAGGCTTCTTTGGTGTTCTGATCTTTCAGCGTATCCAGCACCGTCAGCGCTTCCTGATAACGACCGGTTTTCGCCAGATGATAAGCGTACTGCGTTTTATCCTGATCGGAAATCATGCTGCCTTTATCCACCATGCAGCTCTTAGTTTTGCTGTCGTAGATTTGCCCCTTCGGGCAGTCCGGCGTTTTTTTAGCGTCGGAATCATCACCCATCGCGTTAGCGGCGGCGCTGAAAAACAGCAGATTGCCCGCCAGACACACAACCGACAGCGCCTGTATTACCGTTTTTGTCTTCATAATGATGTCCTGTAGGGAATTAACTGATGACTTACGGGCGGCTTGTGCTGCCCGGTAACATGCGGCGCAAAATGCCGTCGCGGAGAACGTAATGGTGGAACAGTGCCGCCAGCGCATGTATACCCGCAATAATGATCAGCGCCCAGGCAACGTTGTTGTGCAACGAACCGAAAGTTCTGGTCATCACACTGTCGAAATTGAACACGTCAGGAATGGGGAATAAACCGAAGAAGTAGAACGGTTCGGCCTGCGACCAGCGGAATAAAAAGCCCAGAATGATTTGCGCGACCAGCAATAGATAGAGCGCCAGATGGGTCAGGTGCGCGGCGGCTTTCATCAGCGTCGGCATGGCGACCGGTTGCTGTTTACTGCGACCGGTGCTGACGGTAAACAAACGCCATAAAAGACGCCCGATAATAATCGCCGCCAGCAGTATCCCCACCGAGATATGCACCGATTGCAGCCCTTTGCGCAGCGGCGTGCCGCGCTCCAGCACTTCCCAGATATGCGCGCTGGCAAACAGGAAGATGACGGCCAGGGCCGTCAGCCAGTGCAGCAAAATAGTCAGGCCGTCGTAACGGCTGCGAAGAACAGAAGATGAAGTTTGCATATAAAACCGTGCCCGTCAGTGTTCGATATAAAGGTAAACACCTGAGCAGCGATTTTTATTCGCCGTGAAGGGAAATAATTTTCTCCGGTGAGGTTTTAAATGAAAAAAATTGAGGAGAAAATAGGCATCAGAACGCGAAAAGATAGCCTATATATAAATCAGAGACGCGCAAACAGCGCCCTGCGCGCCCGGAATGTCCCTTTTTGCGGGTCAAAATAGACGTTATTGCGCGATAAAGTTTTGCTCTGAGTGGCCGATAATCCGTATTGGGCGCCTTATACGTCAACGGCTGCGCCATAATTTTGCATTTATTTCTTATGAGGTGTGGCAGGTGAGCGAAGTATCGAAAGAGTCGTTTGCGAAGCGGAACACGCTGGCAATTTTGTCCGTTCTGCGAGACTTAAAGAAGAACCAGACCCTGGTCATGGTCAGCCATTCCCGCGGACAATTTATCAGTAAAATTCTGGACGTTGATGCTGACAACCATCAGTTCCTGTTCGATCTGGGCAGTTCAGATTACGAGAACACTCTGGCCGCTGAAGCCGGCACACTGACGTTTGTTGCGGAACCGGCCGGTGCCAAGGTTGAGTTTTCCTGCAGCAGAGTCCGCCAGGTCAGCTATGAAGGTTTGCCGACATTTACCTGCGATCTTCCGCCCGTGTTGTATTTCATTCAGCGCCGTGAGTATTTCCGCGTGAGTGTGCCGCGGATGTCGGATTTCCGTTGCAGCGGAATATTGCCTGATTCCTCTGAGTTTGCTTATCGCGTGCGTGATATCTCACTTGGCGGGCTGGGGCTGGAGATTGAAGGGGCTACACCGCCGGAAATCACCAGCGGGTCAATGCTGAAAGATTCGCTGATTCAGCTAGCGGAGCTGGGAACCTTTACATTAGATCTGCAGTATCTCGGCGCGATGGTGCGTAAATCGGTGAGCAATAAAGGCGAAACCGTGACGTCGCAGCGGCTGAGTTTTAAGTTTCCGAATTTATCACCCGCGCAGGAACGCGACCTGCAACGGGCGATTTTTGAGCTGGAAAAACAGCAGCATATGAAAGCGAAGCGTTTCCAGCACGATTAACGTTTAGATAAACATACCGCCTGAGGCCTCAACGCGCTGGGCGGTCATCCAGCCCGCTTCATCACTGAGCATCAGCGCCACCATATCACCGATATCATCCGGCAAACCGGCGCGGCCCAGCGCAGTATTGCTGGCAACCAGTCTGTTCACATCCGGATTATCGCGCACCATACCCCCACTGAAATCCGTTTCAATTGCGCCAGGAGCCAGCACGTTGGCGGTAATCCCGCGTGCGCCGAGTTCTTTCGCCTGATAGCGGGTCAGCACTTCGATGCCCCCTTTCATCATGGCGTAAGCCGATGAGCCCGGTAGAGCAAAACGCGCCAGCCCGCTGGAGATATTCAGGATGCGGCCTCCGTCGGCCATCAGCGGTAACAGTTTTTGCGTCAGGAAGAACGGCCCTTTCAGATGGACATTCATCATCAGATCAAACTGTTCTTCGGTAGTATCGGCAAAAGACTGATGTAAACCTACCCCGGCATTGTTGATCAGAAAATCAAAAGTATCGCGCTGCCAGACCTGTTGCAGTTGCGCTTTTACCTGCACAACAAAGCCATCAAAACTGCCGGACTCACCGGTATTGAGCTGCAACGCAACGGCCTTTCCACCCTGTGCTTCGACAGAAATCACCACTTCCTGTGCCGCAGCGGCCTGATTGTGGTAAGTCAGAATCACGTCAACGCCCTTTTTTGCCAGCTTTTCAATGGCATTCTTACCTAAACCACGGCTTCCGCCGGTCACTATTGCGATTTTACGGTTCATATCTGACCTCATTGGCTTTTTGTACCTTCTGCATCGGATGAAACACAGCCTATTGGATTACCGCAGAGTGATAAATGAGCCATAATGATTTTCACTGTCTCATTCTCAACAACAATCAGGCAAATTGTGGATAAAATTCAATCAATGCAGGTGTTTGTGCGCGTCGCTGAACTGAGTAATTTTACCCGCGCGGCTGAAAGCCTGGGATTGCCCAAAGGCAGTGTGTCGCGGCTGGTGCAGCAACTGGAAACGCGGATGTCGGCACGTTTGCTGCACCGTTCAACGCGCCGCGTACAACTGACACAGGACGGACAGGTGTTTTATCAGCGCTGCAAAGAGTTGCTGGCCAGCATGGATGAACTGGAATCGATGTTTCAGTCGAATCCGGCCAGTGTCAGCGGACGTTTGCGGGTTGATATGACCACCGGTATGGCGACGCATCTGGTGTTACCGCGTCTGGCGGAGTTTCTTAACCGTTATCCGGCGCTGGAAATTGAACTGAGCTGCACTGATCACCGCGTGGATGTGGTGCGGGAAGGGTTTGACTGTGTGATCCGCTCCGGCACCCTTAAAGATTCCGGGCTGATTGCGCGTCCGCTGGGGCATCTCAGCATGGTTAACTGCGCCAGCCCCGGTTATCTGCGCCGCTACGGCACGCCGGATCACCCTGACCAGCTGGCACAACACGCCATGGTGCATTATGAACAAATCCTCGGCAGCCATACGTCGGCCTTTGAATATCTCGACGGCAAACAGGTGAAAACGGTCAAAAGCGGCGGCGCGGTGACGGTTAACAGCACCGAAACCTACGTCAGCGCCTGTATCAACGGCCTGGGCATCATTCAGGTTCCGCTGATTGGTGTACGCGACGCGCTGGCGGGTGGTCAGCTGGTCAGTATTTTGCCGCAGTTCCGTGCACCGCCAATGCCGGTGACGCTGGTTTATCCCCATCGTCTGAATCTGTCACGCCGCGTTAAAGTGTTTATGGACTGGCTGACCGATATCACCCAAACGTTCATTGCCTGAGCTTTCAGACGCCTCTGGCTTAGCCCTCACCGCTCAGGCGTCTATACTTAAGGCCGGATGAATTTTTAAGGACAACATGGATCAATGCCCATCATTTCAAAACAAGAACCGGCCACACAGGAAAAACCGACCCCGCTGATCAACATCAAAACCGGCAATCAGACGGTGGATAAAAACATCGGCAGATTTTCACGACTCGTGGAATACGTGCAGTCCTGGGGCTGGGTGGCACATTTGCTGCGTGCCACGGAACGCTTTAACGATCGCCTTGGCAGCCAGTTTGGCGCGGCCATCACCTATTTCTCCTTTCTGTCGCTGATCCCGATTCTGATGGTGTCCTTCGCTGCGGTCGGTTTTGTGCTGGCCTCAAATCCTGATTTGCTGGCAGAACTGATCAACCGAATCGTCAACAGCATCAGCGACCCGAATCTGGCGAATACGCTGAAAAGCACGGTAAATACTGCCATCCAGCAGCGTACTGCCGTGGGGTTATCCGGTTTGCTGATTGCGCTTTACTCCGGCGTGAGCTGGATGGGGAATTTGCGCGAGGCGATCCGTGCCCAGTCGCGCGATGTCTGGGAGCGTAATCCGCAGGATCAGGAGAAAATTTACCGCCGCTATATTCGCGATTTTATTTCCCTGACCGGGCTGGTGCTGGCGCTGATTATCACGCTGTCGCTGACGTCGATTGCCGGTGCCGCGCAAAAAACCATTGTCGATGCGCTGGGTCTGGGTGGCATTGACTGGCTCCGCCCGGTGATGACCAGTATCACGCTGGTGATTTCCATTGCCGCTAACTATTTGCTGTTCCTGTGGATTTTCTGGATGTTGCCGCGCCACAAACCACGCAAAAAAGCGCTGCTGCGCGGGACGTTGCTGGCGGCGATGGGTTTTGAGGTGATTAAATTCGTGATGACCATGACACTGCCGAAGCTGGCGACCTCACCTTCCGGCGCAGCCTTTGGTTCAGTGATCGGCCTGATGGCTTTCTTCTATTTCTTCGCCCGCCTGACGTTGTTTGTCGCCGCGTGGATAGCGACGGCGAAATACAAAGATGACCCGCCGATGCCGGATCCGAAGCAAAAAGCCGCCAAACACGCGAAAAATGCCACGGAAAACGACAGTGAATACACGCCGGACAACCTCATCGTGCCAGACGAAATGCATATATCCACAGTTAATGCTGAAGATGAAGTTAAAAAGCAGTGAATAATGCTAAGTCAGGCATGGCGCCGCCGTGAAAACCAGAATAACTGACTGAGAGCCGTACTTTTATTTTGCGGTTTTGCAGTCAGTTGCTCTGCCTTTTACCCATTCGCCAAACTTATGACTGGCGAAATCCTGCCCTGATAAAATAATCCCCCGATCCGGCTTTAAACGCCTTTTTTCGCGGCTTCCGCTGCGTTGAAATACCGCCGCGCTCTGCATAAGATGCCTTTTCGATATACATTTATTTACATTAGATCCCTCCCACTCATTACAAATAAGAAACACTTATGCAAGCCACTATCACTCCAGAATTAGAAGCTGACGCGCAATTGGTGAGTCAGAACTCCCGCAGCAAAGTCATCGTGGCATCGCTTATCGGTACGGCCATTGAATTCTTCGACTTTTATATCTATGCCACTGCTGCGGTGATTGTTTTCCCGCACATTTTCTTCCCGCAGGGTGACCCGACGGCGGCCACGCTACAGTCTCTCGCGACCTTTGCCATCGCCTTTGTCGCCAGGCCGATCGGTTCCGCGCTGTTCGGCCACTTCGGCGACCGCGTCGGACGTAAAGTCACGCTGGTGGCCTCTTTGCTGACGATGGGCGTGTCTACCGTGGTGATCGGCCTGCTGCCGACCTACGCAACCATTGGCGTATTTGCACCGATGCTGCTGGCGCTGGCGCGTTTTGGTCAGGGTCTGGGCCTTGGCGGTGAATGGGGTGGCGCGGCGCTGCTCGCGACTGAAAATGCACCGGCGAAGAAACGTGCCCTTTACGGCTCTTTCCCGCAGCTTGGCGCACCGATTGGCTTCTTCTTCGCGAACGGCATGTTCCTGCTGCTGTCGTGGCTGCTGACCGACGAACAGTTTATTTCCTGGGGCTGGCGTGTGCCGTTCCTGCTTTCTGCGGTACTGGTGATCGTCGGTCTGTATGTGCGCGTTTCCCTGCACGAAACACCGGTATTTGCCAAAATTGCCAAAGCCGGTAAACAGGTGAAAGTGCCAATCGGCACGCTGTTCACTAAATATAAAAAGGCGACGATTCTCGGCACCTTTATCATGGTTGCGACTTACACGCTGTTCTACATCATGACCGTGTATTCACTGGGTTACGGCACTGCCGCAAAGCCGGTCGGGCTGGGCATTCCGCGCAATGAATTCCTGTTGATGCTGATGATCGGCGTGGTCGGTTTCGGCGTGATGGTGCCGGTTGCCGGTCAGCTGGCGGATAAGTTTGGCCGTCGCAAAACCATGATTTGTATTACGCTGCTGATGATCGTCTTCGCCCTGTGTTTCCCGACCATTCTGGGTGCCGGTTCACAGGCGCTGGTGATGGTATTCCTGCTGTGTGGTTTCATGGTGATGGGGCTGACTTTCGGTCCGATGGGTGCGCTGCTGCCGGAGCTGTTCCCGACAGAAGTTCGCTATACCGGCGCGTCCTTCTCCTATAATGTGTCTTCGATACTGGGCGCATCTGTCGCGCCGTACATCGCCACCTGGCTGGCAACCCATTACGGGTTGTTCTATGTGGGCGTTTATCTGGCTTCAATGGCAACGCTGACGCTGATCGCGCTGCTGCTGTCCAAAGAAACCGCCCATCAGTCATTGTAACTGACCCGGATACCGTGCCCGGTTTGCGCCCGGCACGGTGCCTTCTGCGAAGGTCTCTTATGCGCTTGCGTCGATTTATCCTGCCTGTTCTGATCCTGCTTATCCTTATTACTGCGGCCTTTTGGTATTTCTGGCCACACACCTCCAATCCCAACGCTCTGTGGAACATCATCAGCAAAAAATGCGTGCCGAATCAGCAAAGCACGGGCAAACCTGAGCCCTGCGCGCAGGTCGATGAACAACAGGGTTTTGTGGTGCTGAAAGATCTGAACGGCCCGCTGCAATATTTGCTGATGCCGACCGCGCGGATCACCGGTATGGAAAGCCCTGCGTTGCTGGAACCGTCAACGCCAAACTTTTTCAGCCAGGCATGGAATGCGCGGCATTTTATGGCGGATAAATACGGTAAACCGATTGATGACAGCAATGTCTCGCTGGCGATTAACTCGCAATACGGACGGTCGCAGAATCAGCTGCACATCCACATCTCCTGTCTTTTGCCACAGGTAAAAACCACGCTGAGCAAAGATGGCGGGCAGATGGGATATAACTGGCAGGAACTGCCGGATAAGCTGCTCGGACACACCTATCTGGCGCGTAAAGTGACGCAGGCTGAGCTGAATGAGAAAGGCGCTTTCCGGCTTCTGGCCGAAGGCGTACCTGAAGCCGATAAAAAGATGGGACATTTCGGCATGGCGATGGTCAGCCTGCCGGGCGGCGATTTCCTGCTGCTCGCCAGCGAGCGTGACTTACTCAAACTCAATAACGCCTCCACCGAAGAAATCCAGGACCACAAATGTGCGGTACTGGATCCGGTGCCTCAGCCTTAAAGCCCCCTTCCGGCCTTCCCCTTCGCAGGGGGAGGCGTTAATCCAACACGATTACTTCTGTTTCATCTGCTGCAAGATCGGGCCGCACTGGTTTTCTTCATTATCACTTGGAGAGATCAACGCCAGCAGCGCGGCAGCCGGGGCAACGACAGCGCCAAGCGCGACGGCTGCGGCACCGCGGGCAATCAGCGGCCCTGGTTTCACGCCGGCATCCGGATTTTTATAGGTGCCGCGAACATACAGCGGTGAACGTAAGGTCAGGATACGCACGCCCTTGCTTTCAGGGTTGATCGACAGATCCAGCCGTTCGGTTGCCATATTGGTGTTGCCGGTAATGTTAATCACCGCATTCTCAGTATCGAACACAAACAGCCGTGGCGTGACCAGTCCGTTCTTCACATTGACGTTGGCGGCCGCGCAGTTGATCGCCACTTCATCATCGCCGAACAGTTTACTCACCACGTAATTACCGACATTCAGCCCTGCCAGTTCCATCAGGCCACGGCTGATCACGCCATCGTTAATAAGGATTTTCATATCACCGTTGCTGGTACCGAGCAGCGCTGCGACCGAATTCCCGGTGCCGGTCAGCGTGGCGTCACCGTTCAGGTCGCCCAGACTGCGCTCCATTGACTGTACGTTTGGCAGCAATTGTTTGAGCTTCAGTTTACGGGCATGGATATCGGCGCGCGCCTGCATCGGCGATTTGTCACCTTCGAGGCGGATGGTGGAATTCAGATTACCGCCAGCCAGACCGAAACGCAGCGGGTCGAGCAGGATCTCGCCGTCGGTCAGTTTCAGGTGAGTGCTCAAATCGCTCAGTGGCAGGGATTTACCATGCTCGATACGTTTGGCGCTGAATTTCACATCAGCGTCCATTACCCGCCAGCTTTTTGTATCGAATTTCTCCACCGGCAATACTTTGTCGGCAGGCTGCCGGGTAGTTTCACCACGTTTGGCTTTGTCCTGGTTAGAATCGGCACCAATCAGCGGAGCCAGATCAGCAAAGCGCAGCTGTTTTGAAACTACCTCACCGGTCAGTTTAGGTCGCGGTTTAACGGCCTGATAAGTCAGTGAGCCGTGAATATCGCTGTCGCCGATTTCACCGTTAAAGTTCTGATAACGGTAAATTGCGCCGTCTTTATCATGCAACGTCGCCGATAAATGCCCGTCGGTGGAATACGGTGGCGTTTGCGGCAGCAGCACGCCGGTCAGGCCATACAAGTCAGACAGCGTCTGGCCGGAGAATTTCAGACGTAAATCCAGCCCCCCGAGATTCATCGGATCCTGCAATGTCCCCGCGACGGCCACCCGCGTATTCCCGGAACGGACATCTGCCTGTAACGGGAACAGCACATCCGGGTCTTTCAGCGCCAGCATGCCACCGATTTTGCCGCTGCCGGAAAGCGATTCACCGTTGTATTTACCGTCAACTTTCCAGCCAAACACATAAGGCGGGGTTTTGGTTTTCGGTGCATCTTTCTTATCACCGACCACTTCCGTGAACGGCAGCGGTTTGCCCAGCGGGTCAATCACGGCGCGGAAATCAGCTTTCAGTTTCGCGTCTTTATAGTCAATCTGCCCGCGATCAAACACGATATCATTGAGCGTAAATGACCAGGCAGACGGCGGCTGCGCCGGATCCTGTGTATCGCTGTTGGCGAGATTGAACGTCCAGTTATTTTTGCCATTATCCAGACGCAGCAATGAGGCATCAGGCTGTTTCAGCCATATACGCGGGATCAGCACTTCTTTATGCAGTAAGGCGAGTGGCGCAATGCTGGCGTCAACGCGGGCGAGTTTCACCATCTGCGCGTCTTTTTCGCCGGTTTGCACATCGGAAGGGTTACCGAGCACGATATCTTCAGCATGAATATGCGGCCACGGCACCCACGCGCGCCACCCCGCTTCGTCTTTCTGACGCGACCAGTCCACGCCTAAATCACCGCGGATCGCGAATGCGCGGTTCAGTTCGGTGCTGACTTTTTGATTGATGGTCGGTTTGAGGCGGTTCCAGTCGAATGTCGCAATGAAAATCACGACAGCAATCAACGCAATGATAATCACACCCACAACCCAGGAAATCACTTTACCTGTGCGCGTCATAAATCTGTTCCTTTCAGACAGTTAACCAATCCTAAGTTTTAACCATAGTAGAATTCTCAACAGCTTGCAGGAAGGGGCATTCGTGAAGGGGGCATATCAGGCAGGAAGTCGGAAGGTAATGCTTTTTAAATCAGTGAAATGAAAATGCATCACACCACAACGAGTCACCAGCAACTTTGAGAGTTTGCCTCAGCAGGTCAGGCGTGATCCATTATCCTTTGAAATGTATGGGCAGATTATCCAGATTGTCGAAAATGGTGGGGCGCGCCAGATAATAGCCTTGTGCCGCCAGCGCATCAGAATTGCAGACCATCGCCCATTCAGAGGCCGTTTCAACGCCTTCAATAATCACGCCTTTGCTATAACGGTTCATCAGCGTCACCAGCGTGTAAAACAGCCGTGACCCCTCTTCACTCTGGCCAAGCAAAATAAACAGATCGCGGGCGATTTTGATGTATTCGTAATGCCAGGTGGTGAAGGAAGAGAAGTTAGCGATACCCTGACCAAAGTCATCGAGCCACAACCGGTCAGATTGCTCGATTTGCGACAGCGGGATACTCAGCGCATTTTCGGCGCTTTCAACCAGTTCAAAACGGACATACGGCATCGCGCTGATTTGCGCGCGCAGCGCCGAATCAGATTGCAGCATTTCCAGTACCTGACCATCTACGTTAATCGACGCCAGTAATTCGTTTTCAATGAACAGATGCTGCCAGCGCTGCAACAGGTCGAGCTGCTCCTGCACGATTTGCAAACGTTTGCCCACAGCGATCGCGACAAAATATTCTTCCGGCGAAATGAATTTGTGCGGGCTCGCAGGGTGAAAAATCCCTGTCAGCAATTCAATTCCCAACAGCTTTCCTGTGGTGCGATAAATAGGCTGAAAACGGTACACTCTCTGACACTGACGCCAGTAAGACTGTGCTTTTACGCGCTCTATGGCGGTAAAAGAAGGCGTAATCAGCCCTAACATCATCTTAGTTATCATATTTTTCTGCCGTCATGAATAAGAATCAGATAATCAGGGGGACATGCGGCAACATGTGTCGCGTGACTACAATGTGATTCATGTCAACAGCGTGTGTTCGCAGAACACTGTGTTTCATGGAGGCAAAGTAGCCCGGTTTCCTGGCTTTCTTTAGTAGAGTTATCTATCGGCGCTGCGCGGGGAAACTTTAATCACTCGATATAACCTTACAATCTGTGCGCCTAAATCAGCCAAAAAGCCGGGCTGGAAGTTCTTTTACACAGGCTCTACAGTGGAAGCACTGAATATTTTATTGACGCCTCATTCACAAGCCGGAGAAAAAAATGCCTTACGTTAATATCAAAATCACCCGCGAAGGCGCGACAGCTGAACAGAAGAAAGCGCTGATCGCCGGGGTGACACAATTACTGGTGGACACGCTGGGCAAAAATCCGGCGACGACCGTGGTCGTCATTGACGAGGTTGACACCGATAACTGGGGAGTGGGTGGCCGTCCGGTGACCGAACTGCGTCAGGAAAATAAGTAACTGCCTCAGGTGGAAGTGCTGACGCTTCCACTTTTCCCCTCGTTTTTTCTTCGTTTTTTTGCCTGCCGCCTACAAAAATAAAACCTTGTTTTAATTTATTTGACTGACCGCATTCTTATGAAGAGACTAGAGCGCAATAATGACGGTCTTTTCTTTCCTTTCGTTTTAATGCTTCAGACATAGGCCAGGTACCATGACCAGCAAAAACATTGCCGTTATCGGCGAATGCATGATCGAATTATCTCAGAAAGGCGATGCGCTCCACCGCGGTTTTGGTGGCGACACGCTGAACACGTCTGTTTATATCTCCCGCCAGGTTTCCCCTGATGCGCTGAACGTGCATTACGTCACCGCGCTCGGCAATGACAGTTTCAGCAATGAAATGTTGCAGGCCTGGCAGCAGGAAGGGGTTCACACGGATCTGACCCAGCGCCTTGAAAACAAGTTACCCGGTTTGTATGTGATTGAAACGGACAGCACCGGCGAGCGCACCTTCTATTACTGGCGCAATGATGCTGCCGCGCGCTACTGGCTCGACAGTCCGCAATCCGAAGAGATTTGCCAGAAACTGGCAGAATTTGATTATCTGTATCTGAGCGGTATCAGTCTGGCGATCCTCAGCGACGCAAGCCGTGACCGTCTGATGACCTTGCTGAAAGCCTGCCGTTCACGCGGTGGCAAAGTGATTTTCGATAACAATTACCGTCCGCGTCTGTGGGCCAGCAAAGAACAGACGCAGGCCGCGTATAACGCCATCCTTTCCTGCACCGACATCGCCTTTCTGACCCTCGATGACGAAGATATGTTGTGGGGCCAGAAGCCGTACGACGACGTGATTGCGCGCACCCATGCGCTGGGCGTCAGCGAAGTGGTCGTCAAACGCGGAGCCGACAGTTGCATCGTCTCCAGCGCTGAAGGCGAGTTGCATGATGTCCCTGCGGTGAAATTGCCGAAAGAGAAAGTCATTGATACGACGGCAGCAGGAGATTCCTTCAGCGCCGGTTATCTGGCGGTGAGGCTCACCGGTGGCAGCGCGGTGGAAGCCGCAGTGCGTGGACATGAAACAGCGAGTACGGTTATCCAGCATCGCGGTGCGATCATTCCGATGGAGTTTATGCCGGGGCGGGCATAAGGGGAGTTTTTCTTTACTCCTCCCCCTGCGAAGGGGGAGGCTGGGAGGGGGTTTTAATGACTAACTCTTTGCTAAAGCACACTTAAACTTTTTGATTTAGACCTTAATACCCCACCCCAACCCTCCCCTTCGCAGGGGAGGGAGCCGACCGAATTCTTACTCAACGATCTACTTATTGCACAGTCGTCGCCGATGCCGCTGGCACATCCCCCGCAGGGGCATCAACCGCAGGCGCGGTTTCCACCGGTGCCATTATCTTGTCATAAACCGCCCGCAGCTCTGCGGCATTCACCTCAGGTTCCCCTTTTGGCTGCGCCACTAATAACGCAGGAGCGCGGGAAAGCTGTTGCTTCAGTTCCTGATTCAGCACCGGCAGGGTCAGCGTGGAAAGGAACTGCTGACGCAATTGCTGATACTGTTCTGGGGCGATATCTACCACACCGTTTTGCTGGGAACGCAAACGCTGGCTCATCAGCACATCGGTATCGGTACGGGCGTAAGTCGCGAACAGTTTGCTCAGCTGATCGTTTTTCTGCGCAATCAGTGCGTCAAATTCAGCCTGAGAAATGCCTTTATCGCGAACAGCCAGGAGTTCTTCTGACAAACGTTTAAACAACTCCGTCAGCTTAGCCTGCGGTGCTTCAATGCGGATTGCACACTGCGCGCGCTGATATTGCACATTACAGTCGAAACCCAGCCCCGGGCCAGGTGCCGGGGTGTCTTTTTTGGTTTCAAACGCACTTTTCAGTTGTTGCTGCAAATGCCAGAACAACGCTTCGCGGGCTAGATCACTGCGCCAGTATGCGGCAAGTGCCTGTGAATCCTGAATGGGCTGCCAGGCGTTATCCCACATTAATGAGACACGATCCTGAGTCAGATTTTCATCCATGACGGTCATGGATTTTGTCGTCACTTCAGACAGCGTGGGCAACGTCTGCGGCGTCTGGCGGCTGCCTTTGAGTGACGAGAACGTGCGATTGATTTGTTCACTCAGGCCACGACTGTCGACATTACCGACGACAAATAACGTCATCGCATCAGGCGTATACCACTGATGATAAAATTTGATTAATGCCTCGATATTGACAGGTTTGGTCGGTAAATGGTTTGGATTGTGACCAACCAGCGTCGAACCGGCCATCCGCGCACGCCACCAGGCATCCTGCGTATTTTGAGGCAGAGAACCTACCGGATCCTGAGATTCCTGACGGGCTGCACTCACCAGCGCCGGGGTGACAGACACTTTGCCCGCCGTATTTGCCAGCCAGTTCAGAGCATCTTTCAGAAGCTCAGGACGGTTATTGGGCAGGCTCAGGTTGTACATCGTGAAATCATAAGAACTGACCGCTGGCGGCAAGGGCCGCTGCGGATTGATACTTTGCTGCCACAGAGACTGGAGCTGAGCCGTGCTGAAGCCTTCGCTGTGCATCAGCGCAAGGCGGGGAAGGAAATGGGCATAGCCCGTTTGCTGGGCTGATTCCGCCAGCGAGCCGGTGCGAACCACCAGGCGTAATTCAATGCGATCGCTCGGGCGTTGCGGCGTGGTCAGCAACTGCCAGGTAAATCCATTGTCCAGTTTCCCCTGCTGCCAGGCCGGATCTGGTTGTAATGCTTCAGCTTGCACATGACTTGCGGCTGCTGCCAGCAGCAATCCACCAATGAGTAAACGGATTTTGGTGCCCTGCATGTGAACCCCTACGTAATGACAATCCAATTTTCAATATGCTGTCCTGCCGGTGTCGGTCGACTGGCCCACAGGAATTGAATGCGTAAGTTTAAGGACGGAAAATACAGCCCTTCGTTAGACCGCGCATTTTTCGCAATGTCACGCAGCCCGCAAAAATATTATGGGAACGAACGCCAGATGAGGCATTTGAGGGACATATTATGAAGATAATCCACCGGTTGCATCAAGTAACCGGTGGATATTAGGTGGGTTTGGGGCTAAATAAATGCGTTTTTAGAAACCTTTCTCAATATTTTCATCCATTCAGCCACCATATTTCAGAAATTTCAGGCGGACTTTTCGGCTTCGGTCAGACCTTTCTGGCCGTTTAAGGTCGCTTTTAACTGCCCTTCGTCCAGCTGATCACACCATTTTGCGACCACGATGGTGGCGACGCCGTTACCCACCAGATTGGTCAGCGCACGCGCTTCGGACATGAAACGGTCAATGCCCAGAATCAGTGCCAGTCCTGCAACCGGTAAATGGCCCACAGCAGACAACGTTGCCGCCAGCACGATGAATCCGCTGCCCGTTACGCCTGCCGCCCCTTTTGAAGACAACAGCAGCACCACAATCAGGGTGATCTGATGCCAGATATCCATATGGGTATTGGTCGCCTGCGCGATGAAGACTGCTGCCATCGTCAGATAAATCGAGGTGCCGTCCAGATTGAAGGAATAGCCGGTCGGAATGACCAGCCCGACCACCGATTTCTTACAACCCAGACGCTCCATTTTATCCAGCATGCGCGGCAGCGCTGATTCAGAAGATGACGTGCCCAGCACGATCAGCAGCTCTTCTTTAATGTAATTCACAAACTTGAAGATGCTGAAACCGGTGAAGCGCGCGATAAGCCCGAGCACCACCACCACGAACAAAATACAGGTCAGGTAGAAGCACAGGATCAGTTGTCCCAGTTGCACCAGCGAACCGACGCCGTATTTGCCGATGGTAAACGCCATGGCCCCAAATGCGCCAATCGGTGCGAGGCGCATGATCATATTGATGATGCCGAAAATGACCTGAGAGAAGCTTTCGATCACATTGAAAATCAGCTGGCCTTTGTGGCCCAGACGGTGCAACGCAAAGCCAAACAACACAGCAAATAGCAGCACCTGAAGAATGTTCCCGCTGGCGAATGCCCCAATCACGCTGGAGGGGATCACGTCCAGAAGGAACGGAATGATGCCCTGGCTTTGCGCCTGCTCGGCGTAAACCGCTACCGCTTTGGCATCCAGCGCGGCAGGATCCACGTTCATCCCGGCTCCCGGCTGTACAATATTGACGATCACCAGCCCGATGATCAGCGCCAGTGTACTGACAATTTCAAAGTACAGCAGCGCAATCGCACCGGTGCGGCCGACCGCTTTCATGCTTTCCATACCCGCAATACCGGTGACGACAGTACAGAAGATCACCGGCGCGATGATCATCTTGATTAATTTAACAAAACCATCACCAAGTGGTTTCATTTGAGCGCCAATCTCAGGGTAGAAATGCCCCAGAAGAACACCGACGGTAATAGCCAAAAGCACCTGAAAATACAGGCTTCTGAAGAGTGATTTTTTCATGAATACCCATCCTGAAGTGATTGCGCCGACTTCTATTTTTTGTAAGGTCAAAGGTAATGAGTGGCAGCAGGTAAATAACACAAGCACAACATGATGGAAATATTTCGTTTCCCTCCGCAATCACGAGTCATGAAAAACCGGAGCGGAAAGGATTCAGCAGGAAGTAATGTAAGTAAAAAAAGCGTCAGGAGGGGGAAATGCCGGACAAGAAGAGGTTTTCCTGTCCGTGGTACAGGTCAGGAAGGCTGGCAGAATTTCCGTTCGAAGTCAGTTTTGGAAAGCGGCGCGGAAAATAAATAGCCTTGTCCGAGCTGAATATTTTCCTTAAGCAGCCACTGACGTTGTTCCTCAGTTTCTACGCCTTCGGCTACCAGCTGAATATTCATGGCGCGACCAATCGAGGCCACAATATTCACCATCACTTCATCCTGCGGCAGCACGCTGACGAAGCTGCGGTCAATTTTGATGACATCAATAGGCAATGTGCGCAGCCGGTTGAGGTATTCCAGCCCGGAGTAACCCAGACCAAAATCATCAAGCTCGATGGAAACACCCACGGCGCGAAGTTCGCTGAGCAACAGCAGCGCGCGATCGAGATCATCAATGCGGGCCGTTTCCGTGATTTCCAGCACCAGTTGTCCCGGATTAATTTTGTAACGGCTCAGCAGGCTGCGCAGTTCCGGCAGGAAGTTACGCTGCTGTACCTGCGCGCCGGAGAGATTGACTGACAGCGGCAGGGGAATGCCTCGTTGCTGCCAGTCCGCCAGGATCTGACAGCCCAGCTCAAGAATTTTGTAACCCAGCTGACTCATGACGCCGATTTCTTCGGCCAGCACAATAAAATCGCTTTCCAGGCCGTAACTTCCATCGGCCATTTTACGACGCAGCAGGGCTTCCGCCCCGACCACCGTGTCGGTTGCCATATTCACCTGCGGCTGGATAAACAGCGTGAAATCATTCTGTTCCATCGCATGCAGGATTTCGTTTTCCTGCAGTAAGCGTTTCTGAATTTTTTCGGTCAGTTCCGGCTCGAAGAACAGGATTTGGTTTTTCCCCTGCTGATAGGCCGAGACTCTGGCCGCACGACCATTCACCATCAGTTGCTGCGCACTCACCGGGAATTCGCCGGTGTATTGCACGATGCCGATGCTGCCGGTCGGATGCAGAGACATATTGCCAGCATGACTTTCCTGCGGCGCATTGATGCGCTCCATGATTTGCCGCGCCAGACGCATCGCCATAAAGGGCCGCGGAATATCCGCCGCCAGCAGAGCAAATTCGTTATAACTCAGGCGCGCCAGCAGGCAGTTCTCAGGCAACACATTCATGATGGAAGAGATCAGCGGGCAATCCACATGGCCATCATCGCGCAGGCTTTCAATGCCGATTAACAGCAGGTGGAAACTTTTTTGCGGTTCAGCGCAATGCAGGCGGTGTTCCAGATGCTGCATAAACTGTTCTTCATTATTCAGCATGGTTTGAGAAGGCAGCAGTCCTTCACGGGCAGTGCATTGCGGCTTCTCCCGCTGTTGCTGATTGCGGTTGTAGCTGCGCACCAGCATGCCGATCTCATCGTCTTCGTGGCGTTGCGGCAGGGTTAGCTGATGGCCTGGCACCTCGCTTTCCGGCAGGGATTCCAGATCGCTGGCAATCGCGCGAAGCGGTTTCACGATCAAACGGTTGATAACCCAGCTCACGGAAATGGTCAGGATCAGCGCCAGCAACAGATATGTCGTCAGCATGGTCGAGAGCGCGCTGATGATGAACTGATACATGCGGTAGGAATCAGCCTGAAGGACCAGATAAGCCAGGGGTTTGGGGGCTTTAGGGCTGGCAGCCGCAGAATAGAGAGGTACGGAGATTGTCACCGGCAGATTGAAACCGCGGGTCACCCATTGCGGCACCGGGCGGCCTGGTGGGAAATGCGTATGCAGTGCGGCGATCTGATTGGGTAACACGACGTCGGCACGGCTCAGAATGCCCACCGGTTGCAGCGTATTCAGAATGTCCTGCGTTTCTTCCAGATCAACATCCAGCACGGCTTGCGAGAGCGGAACCCGAACAGAATGCGCAATATTCTCAAGTTGCTGGGCGTAATCGTCCCTCCGTTGCTGTACAAAGTGGAACAGCTGGATGACGATAAAAATACAAATGGTGATGGCCGCAATGCTCGACACGGCCGCCATCTGTTTAATCGTTAATGAACGCCTGACCCGCAACTTAATTCTCCATCTACCACCGACATGATTTTCCGCGCCCATCCGGGCATAAACGGTACTTGTGCGCAGTATACCTTATAACGTGTTATTTCGAGGTTAAAGACGAAGTTTTGGCTATAAAAAACAACATGTTTGCCGGTACACACCTACAATGAATATTCTTTATGTTGTTCAACTTAGAGAAAACATACATTACTCAGGTTAATCGAATAATTCACAGCATAAGAACATCCTGAGCCCGGCGCACCTGATGAATATTATGTGCTATTCATCACATAAAAAACCAAACATTATACTAATTTAACAAAAACGCATCGCAAAACAACATCAAAAACCTTTTGCGCCAGCCAGTTATGCCCGTGTTGTTTTTTATGCGGGTTAATCCTATTTTTTGTAAAAACTGCTCTATGCTGTAAAAGAACTGATATATTAAGACGAGTCCTATTCCCACATAAAACTTTAAAAATATTCATCTTTTTACACTCTTTGTTAACGGCCAATCACAGTCGTTTTGACGTCCAGAAAACACCGAAATATATAATCCTATCGGGCGGGATTTATGAATAAATATGATGACATTAAACGTTTTATGGATAAGACGAAGTTGGAAAATCTTGATTATAAAGAGCTTAATGAAAAATCAACGGGAGAATCCATAACAGGTTCAATGAATCAGTGGACGTTGATTAAACAAGTCTCAGCCAGCGAAGAGCCTGCCGGTCCACTTGATAACGGCCGTACCACGCAGCCAACGCCACAATCCATTTCTGCGGACGAGTTTTCGCTTTCTGCTTCTCAGTCTGTCAATGAGCAGCAGAAACCGCATGCTTCTGCCGCACAGCCTGTTATGCACACACCAGCCACGCCGATGTCTTCGGAGGTTACTCCTCCGCCAGCCGGTTTTGGTCTGCTTGATGCCCTGCGCGAAACGCTGCCGTCCGCACCCGTTCAGCCAGCCCCCGTGTCCGTGCAGCCCGCGCAACATCAGCCTGTTCACACAGCACCGACATTGCACGCCCAGTCAGTCATTCCTGACAGCGGCTCAGGTTTACTCGATTCATTGCGTAAAGCAATGCCCGAAGCGCCTTCAAAGCCTGCACCTGCGCCGGTTCAGACGCCTCAGCCAGAACAACACCCCGCCGCGCCGGTTTACCACCAGCCGCCGGTACAAAATCCAGCGCCAGTGGTGCCCGCATCCCCGGCGTCTGCTGAGGTTAACCAGCGCTTTAAACAAATGTTTAAACAGCGAGCGCCGCAGCCTGCCAGCGCTTATTTACATCGCGACACACCGCTTCAACCCCTGTTAGAGATGATTGCCTCATGCCGTTAGTTTGCGTTTGTTCACCGAAAGGTGGGGTAGGAAAAACCACGGTGGCCTCCAACCTGGCCTATTCGCTTGCCCGCAGTGGCAGCAAAGTGCTGGTCATCGATTTTGATGTGCAGAACGCCCTTCGCCTTCATTTCGGTGTACCTATTGCCGATACCCGCGGTTTTGTCGCCGGTTCGGGTAATGAATCCGACTGGAGCCAGTTCATCCTGAAAGCAGGTTCCAATACGTTTGTCTTACCTTACGGCGAAGTGACGGAAGATCAGCGGCTGGAATTCGAACATCAGCTTGCCAGCGATCCGCATTTTTTACAGCGCGGATTAAATACCGTCCTGAATTATCCGGGATTAATTATTATCGCGGATTTCCCTCCCGGCCCGAGTCCGGCATTAAAAGCCGTTCAGGCCATTGCTGATTTACATGTGGTGGTGATGCTGGCCGACACCGCATCATTATCTTTATTACCCTTAATGGAAAAAAACAAATTAATTGGCACCCCTTTGAATAACAAGTTGGGTGAATATTATGTTGTTAACCAAAGTGACACCCGCCGGACATTAAGCCGCGACGTCACCCAATTTTTCGAACAGCGTTTAAATGAAAGATTATTAGGCACAATCCACAGGGATGAATGTGTGCCAGAGGCCAATGCCTCGCAGCGCTCTATTATTGATTTCAGTCCGGTATCGGCTTCGGCATTTGATATTGAACTGATCAGCAAAAAAGTCGCCGCCATTTTAGGGATTAAAGTCGGTGATGGTGAATTACACGCCGCGCCTAAATCTGGCAGTTATTAGCTATCACTGTTAACAGCGACCCCAAAAGCGATGAATAAATTCCTGTTTTCTCTTCTTGTACTTCTGCTGCTGCCGGTGGCAGCAGTCATCATCATTACCCCGATGGACAGCCAGAAGCAGTACATTTTTGGCCTGATCAGCATCGGTCTGTTATTCCTGCTTGGCATCAGTAAAAGCCGACGGATTAGCGTGGTGATGGTCATCATGTCCGTCATGATGTCGACGCGTTATATTTACTGGCGTGCGACGGAAACGCTGCATTTTAATTCAACAATAGAAGCTATTTTAGGGATCGGCTTATTCCTTGCCGAACTGTATGTCTGGCTAATTTTGTTGCTGGGCTATCTGCAAACCACCTGGCCATTAAAACGCACCATCGAACCTTTGCCGGATGACACCACGCTGTGGCCAACCGTCGATGTGTATATTCCGTCTTATAACGAAAGTCTCGACGTAGTACGTGACACCGTGCTGGCGGCGCAGTGCATCGATTATCCGAAAGACAAAATCAAAATTTATGTTCTGGATGACGGTAAACGGGACGAATTTGCGGTGTTCTCCGCTGACGCCGGCGTGGGATATATCACCCGTAACGACAACTCCCATGCCAAAGCCGGCAACCTGAACCATGCAATGAAACTCACCAAAGGCGAGCTGATTTGCGTATTCGACTGTGACCACGTGGCCACCCGCGCGTTCCTGCAGGCGACGGTCGGCAGCTTCCTGAAAGACCCGCGTCTGGCGCTGATCCAGACACCGCACTACTTCTATTCACCTGACCCGTTTGAACGTAACTTGTCTGCGGGCCGCACCATGCCCAACGAAGGTGCCCTGTTCTACGGCCCGGTTCAGCAAGGTAACGACAACTGGAATGCGACGTTCTTCTGCGGCTCCTGTGCGGTTATCCGCCGTGTGGCCCTGGAAGAAGTGGGGGGTTTTGCGGTTGAAACGGTTACCGAAGATGCACACTCCGCGCTGAAAATGCAGCGTCGTGGCTGGAATACCGCGTTTCTGGATATCCCGCTGGCCGCCGGTCTGGCGACCGAACGTCTGGGTCTGCACGTCATTCAGCGTACCCGCTGGGCGCGCGGCATGACGCAAATTTTTCGGGTGGATAATCCGCTGCTCGGCCGCGGTCTGAAATGGCAGCAACGCCTGTGCTACCTGAACGCCATGCTGCACTTCCAGTTTGGTCTGCCGCGTGTGGTGTTCCTGACCGCACCGCTGGCTTTCCTGCTGTTCAACCTGAACATTATTTCCTCGTCCGCCAGCCTGATTTTTGCTTACGCGCTGCCGCACCTGGTGATGTCGCTGTACATCAACTCCCGCATGAACGGGCGTTTCCGCTACACCTTCTGGGGTGAGATTTACGAGACCGTGATGGCCTTCCACCTGATCCTGCCCACGCTGGTAACAATGTTCGCACCCAAACGCGGCAAGTTTAACGTGACCGATAAAGGCGGTTTGCTGGACGTCGGTTTCTTCGACTTCAACATCGTCAAACCTCACCTGATTGTCGCCATCCTGATGATTATCGGCATCGGTTACGGCATCGTGCGCGCCATCTTCCACAATTACTTTGCCATCGACCCAAACGTTATTGCGCTGAATATCGCGTGGGGCAGTTTCAGTGTGCTGATTTTGCTGGCAGCGATTGCAGTAGCGAAAGAAACCCGTCAGGTACGTAAAACTATCCGTATCGATGTGGCCATCCCGGCGATTATTCATTACGCCAATGGTATTTCACTGCGCACCACCACTATCGATATGTCGATGGGCGGTGTGCAGCTGGTGACGCCGGACGTGCGCTATCTGGATGAAGAAATTGAAGAAGTAGAAATTCAGCTGTCTTCCGGCGCGGAAAGTTTCCCGGTGACGCAAATCAGCGGAGACAAAGAGCGGTTGCGTCTGCAATTTGAAAACCTGCCGTTATCGAAACGCCGCGAGCTGGTTCGCGTGGTCTTATGCCGTGCTGATGCCTGGATTGGCGAAGAATACCCGCCGGATAACCCGTTCAGATCGCTGGTAAGCATCATCCGTTGCGTGTTCGAGTTGTTCTATAACACGTGGAAGGAACGCCGTGCTAAAAATAAACCCGCTGACGCCACCAGCAAGAGTGAAGCAGCATGAACCGACCTTATAACCTCATGAGTAAGCGCCGTTTATTGGCTGCACGGGGCGCATCCCTGTTCAGAAAAATCACCACCGGTTTGTTGCTGACGTTCAGCAGTCTGCCGTTGTCACAGGCGGAAGACGCGCCGGCACCAGCCGTTGATCCGGCAACCAGCCTGCCAGCCGCGCCGTCATGGCTACCGCCGGTCATGCCGATGCCGGGTGAAACGGCGCCAGCCGGTGACACAACGCCAGCCCCGGCCGCAGATGCACCACAGACGGATACCACGCCGGTGAATAACAGCCCGGCGATGCCTGATGTAACTGCCGATCCTTCCGCTGCCCCTGCGCCGGTAATGCCGCTGGTTCAGCCGGTGACCAGCAACGTCACCGTTGCCGAAATGGGCCAGCCAAACGGGCTGACGCTCAGCGGCGGCCAGTTGCAGTCCGGTATCATTTTCACCCTGCCTGCCGATGAAGTGGTGACTAACGCGCACCTGTCGCTGGCACTGAAAATTTCTCCGGCGCTGATTGCCCGCGATACCACACTCGAACTGATGCTCAACGGCCAGCCGCTGGGTAACCTGCCGCTGAATCAGAGCAGCAACGGCGGCGATGTTTACGATCTCGATATTCCGGCAGCCATGGTGGTATCCAACAACAACCTGAGCTTCCGCGTGCATGACAGCAACACCATGACCTGCGAGAAAGATCAGTCGGATAAATATTGGGTCACTATTTTGCCCACCACCAGCATCGGGCTGGAAGGTCAGCAACTGAATATTGGCCGTAATCTGGGTAACTTCCCGCGTCCGTTCTTTGATGGCCTGCAGATGCAGGAGTCCAAAATCACCATGGGCTTCTCTGCTGCCATGAAACCGGGCGATATCAGCGCTGCGGCGATGGTCTCTTCTTATCTCGGCATGTTGTCCGATTATCGCAGCGTCGATTTCCCGGTCATCCTGAATGATTTGCCGGATCAGAATGGCATTCTGTTCGGCAAGCCGGGGGATAAAATCGGTTCACTGACGTTGCCGGCGAGCAACGGCGCATCGATTCAGATTATCGATAACCCGATCAATCCGGTTTACAAGCTGCTGCTGGTACTCGGTAATGACGATAACCAACTGCGTCAGGCTGCGTATCGCCTGATCAGTGGCGGGATGCCGAACAACACCGACCATCTGGATGTGGCCCAGCAAACCATTCCGTCCAGCAAACCGTATGACGCGCCGCGCTGGATTGACACCTCACGGCCGGTGACGCTGGGTGAACTGGCGGGTAAAGATCAAGATTCGCTGATTTCAAACGGCATTTATCACGACGGCATTCAGGTCGCCTTCCGCGCTGCGCCAGATCTGTTCATGTGGGACGGACACAATATTCCGGTGCGCATTGATTACCGTTTCCCCACCGAAAACTGGATTGATGAAGACAGTTCAAGACTCAACGTCTCCATCAACAGCAACTTCCTGCGCAGCCTGACCGTCAACAAAGTGGGTCTGGTGGAAAATATCTGGCGTCGCCTGGGCGGTGACAGCCGTCAGGAACGCTACACGCTGCAACTCGCGCCCTACCTGATTTACGGCGACAACCAGTTGCAATTCTATTTCGACATCAAGCCGAAAAAAGATGCGCCGTGCAGCATTCTGACCAGCGACAATATTAAGAGCCGTATCGATCCAAAATCTTTCATCGATCTGAGCGGAAGCTACCACTTCGCTCAGTTGCCGAATCTGTCGTATTTCGTCGGCGCGTCTTATCCGTACTCCAAACTGGCTGATTTCTCCGACACCCTGATGCTGTTGCCGCAAACGCCGACGGCGGATGAAATCCACACCCTGCTGAACCTGGCCTCACGCGCCGGTAAAGCCACAGGCATGCCGGTGAATCATGTGCAGGTGGCCTTCGGCCTGAACGGTGATGAACAAAATAACCCGCTGTTTGACCGCGATATTCTGGCCGTCACCACGCTGGGCGACACGCCATTCAACCAGCAGTTACTCGCGGATTCTCCTTTCAGCATCAACGGTGGCTCAATGGGCGTAAAAACGCCGACCGAAATGCAGCGCGTTGTCGCCTGGCTGACCGGTGACTGGTACCGCCAGCCGGTCGATGCAGACCGTTATCTGTCCTCAACCGGCGCATGGCGTGGCTTCGTCAGCTACCGTTCGCGCTGGTCTGCCGACCATGTGGTCGTGCTGGCAACCGGTACAGACGATCAGCAGTTGCTGAAAATCCATAACGATTTGAAATCACCCAAAATCAACGCCAACGTGCGCGGCGATCTGGCGATTATTACCGATGAGAATGGCATCCGCAGCTTCTCAGTGGGTCAGCAATTCCCGACCGGGCAAATGCCGTGGTACATGATGGTGCTCTGGTATGCCAGCAAACACATCGTGATCCTGTCGTTGATTGCGACCCTGCTTTCGCTGGTGGTTGGCCTGAGCCTGTTCGTTGTCCTGCGTCGTCACGCGGCCAAACGTCTGGGTCAGAAATGAAAAGCATCGGCTTTAAAACAAAAACAATGAAGATCGCCCCGATTTCGGGCGGCGACTCTCTGGCGATTACCGGAGCTGGAAAATGAAGAAACATAAACTGTCCCTGGCGGTGATCAGGGCTATTTATCTGGTAGGGATCGCCGGAGTAGCGAGTTTTAGTGCCACCACCTTTGCAGCGGATACCACCAATCCTGCCATGAAAGCGTTGTTTGATCAGGCCGCTTACTGGCATGAACGCGCCCATGACGACCTGGCGAAAGACGCCTTACATAAAGTGCTGCTGGTTGAGCCAGACAATGCGCAGGCGCTGTACCTGATGTCGCTGTATTCCATGCAAAGTGGCGATAAAACCGCAGCCAGTCAGTGGCGCGAAAAACTGGCCGCTGCCTCGCCGGACGATCCGCGTCTGACATCGCTCAACAGCGCCAAAGCCATGCAGTCAATCCCGCCGGCTCAGCTGGCTTCTGCCCGCCAGATGGCCGCGCAGGGCAACGTCAGCGGTGCGCTTTCGGCGTACCGCACGATCTTTAACGGCAACCAGCCACTCGACAGCCTGGCGACCGAATACTATCTGACGATGGCGGGCGACAAGTCGCTCCAGCCGCAGGCCATTGCCGGCTTACAACAGCGTGTCGCCTCGCGTCCTGACGACACACAGGCGCGCCTTGGTCTGGGTAAGGTGCTGACGTATCAGGAATCCACCCGCCGCGACGGTATAAAATTACTGAGCACGATGGCCGGTTCCAGCACCGAAGCCGACCGCTCATTACGTCAGGCATTATTGTGGATGACGCCGCAGGAAGCTGACCGTGATTTTTATCAGGGCTATCAGGCGCGTCACCCGAACGACACCGGCGTGATGACATACTTCCAGAAAAACATCGGCGGCGCGGCGAAAGGTCAGGGCTTCACGGCACTGAACAGCGGCGACGTCAACAGCGCGAAAGCTAAGTTTGAAAGCGTGCTGGCCGATAACCCGAATGACGCCGATGCACTGGCCGGTCTCGGTTATATCGCGCAGCGCAGCGGTAACTTTGAGCAGGCGTCACAGTATCTGAGCAAAGCTGCCGCACAGGGCGGCCCGAACAGCACCCAGCTGAGCAATCAGGCACAGGATTCCGCGTTTTACGCCCAACTGGCGAAAGCCAAAGACGCCGCCGGTTCCGGCAGTTACGACGCCGCACTGGCGGCCGTCACTCCGCTGACGCAGGTCGGTGGTGAGAAAGGTCTGTCGGCCAGCCTGTTGCGTGCGGATATTCTGCGCCGCAAAGGCGATCTGGCCGGGGCTGAGCAACAATATAGCGCGCTGGGCGATAATGCCGATGCCCGCGCCGGGTTGTATTACGTGCTGCGTCAGCAGAACAAAACCGCCGAAGCCAGTCAGGTGCTGAAAACGCTGCCAGCCGGGATTCAGGCCAAAATGAACCCGCCGACCGTGGCGGATGTTATCGAGCCAATGCGCCGTCAGGCCGCCCAGGCCGTAGCGAACAACGATCCGCAGCGCGCACTGAATATTCTTCAGCAGGCACGGGAACGTCAGCCGTCAAATGTCTGGGTGAAACTGGATATGGCGCGCATCCTGCAATCGCAGGGGCAAACCGCGCAGGCACAGTCAATCATGGCGCCGTCTGCGCGTCCGGGTGCCTCTTCTGCCGATCTGTACGCCGCGGCCCTGTTCGCGTCAGAAACCAAAAACTGGTCAACCGCCAACGCCCTGCTCTCGCGTATTCCGCGCAGCAGTCAGAATCAGGGGATGCGTGAACTGGCGCAGCGCGCCAACTTCAATGCGCAAATGGCCGATGCCGAAAGCTATCTGCAACAGGGCAATGCCGCCGCTGCGTCTAACACCTTGCGTGCGCTGGCACAGAATCCACCAGCCGCGCCTGCGGATGTCGGCGCGCTGGCGAAAAACCTGGCGGCGGCCGGTCAGCTTCCGCTGGCGGTGCAACTGGTTCGCCAGAATATGCGTCAGGGCGTCAACGGCAATGCCGGGGATTACGCCGATCAGGTCAGCGTGCTGAATCAGGCCGGTCTGAGCAATGAGGCGCAAGCCTTCCTGCAAAATCCACAAATCCAGTCCGGCACGTCACCGACAGCGCTGGCGAGCCTGCGTAACGGTTTCGTGATCACCCAGGCTGACCAGTTGCGCGAACAGGGTCAGTACGCAGCGGCCTACGACAAACTGGTCGTCGCGTTGCAGGCTGATCCGCAAAACCGCGACCTGATGCTGGCGATGGCGCGCCTGTATCAGTCCGGAAAACTCAATAAACAAGCCGGTCAGGTCTATAACTACCTGATGAGCAACGACACACCGACACAGGATGCACGCGTCGGTGCGATTAATGTTGCGCTGGGCGAAGGTGATAACCAGCGCGCCAAAACGCTGATGGAAGGCCTGCGCGGACCGCGTACGCCGGACCGTCTGTTACTCGAAGCGCGCGTCGCCGAAGCACAGGGCGATCATCAGCAGGCGCTGGCGTTACTGCGTTCTGCGAAGGGCAAGATGATCGGGCTGGAAGGCACAGACAGTCAGGCGCAGGTGGCCGGATTGCAGATCAGCGACAACCCGTTCATCAACCGCTCAACACGCACCTCCGCCTCACGACCGGCGACACAATCTTCTTACGGCGCCGTATTGCCGTGGCAGGTATCAGATCAGGTTTCCACGCCGGGAAATATTCCGGCGGCAACGACCGAACCGACAGCGGTCACACAGCGTAATGCCACGGAAAAACAGATCGACGACATGCTCGACGAGTTGCAGGGCAAGACCGCGACCTGGGCGCAGGGTGATATGTCGATCCGTGGCCGTGACGGCGAAAGCGGTCTCAGCCAGCTGACCGAAGCTAAAGCACCGATGACCTTTGCCTTCGTGCCGTTTGATACGTCCCGTCTGAGTATTGGCGTCACGCCGGTTTCTCTCAGCGCAGGCAACCCGTCCGGTACCGGCAATTCCCGCTTCGGTCAGGGCGCACTGGCTGCAGCACAGTCGGCGCAGAAAGATGTCGCCGCAGCCGCAGCAGCGGCGGGTCTGGATCCAACATTAAGCCTGGCTGAATTGAGGAAAAGCATAACGTCTAACGACCTCAGCACTGCATGTGCCGCCACAGGTGATGCTGCGAAATGCTCGGCTTACAGCACAATAAATAGTATTGATCCAACCACTTACAGTGCAACAGAAGCAGGCAATCAAAGCGCAACCGGCGTAGAAGTGAACGCTGCGCTGACCGGTGACAGCTATAAAGCCGATATCGGCAGTACGCCGCTCGGGCAGGATCTGAACTCGCTGGTCGGTGGCGTGCAATGGGCACCGAAACTGACTGACTTCACCACCCTGCGCGTGACGGCTGAGCGTCGTGCTGTCACTGACAGTATTCTGTCCTACGTCGGCACCAAAGATAATTACAGCGGCAAGGAATGGGGTCAGGTCACTAAAAACGGCGGCAGCGTCAATCTGTCGTACGACGATGGCGATGCTGGTTTTTACGCCGAAGCGGGTTATTACAGCTATCTGGGTAACAACGTGAAGAGCAACAAATCGGTGAACGCCAATGCCGGTCTGTATGTACGTCCGTTCCGTTATGACGATCGTGAACTGAAAACCGGCATCAACGTCGGTTACATGGATTTCGACAAAAACCTCAGCTATTACAGCTTCGGTCAGGGCGGTTACTTCAGCCCGCAAAACTATGTCAGCGTCTCCTTCCCGGTGGAATACACCCAGAAATATGACGACTGGGATCTGAAACTGTCCGGCGCGGTGGGCTATCAGTCTTATTCGCAGGATAAGAGCGCCTACTTCCCGAATAACCCGGACCTGCAGAAACAACTGGAAGATCTGGTGGCTGAGGGCTACGGCACAGAAGCTTATTACAGCGGTAAAACGCAAAATGGCATCGGCTGGAATGCGGGCGTCGGCGGCAACTATCATCTGAACAAAAGCATGCAGATTGGCGGACAGGTTGGCTACGATACTTTCGGCGATTACAACGAAAGCAAAGCGCAGGTCTACTTCCGTTATCTGATGGGCCAAAATTAATCGCGGTGAAATAAAACCATGCAAGAACATAACTATACTCAGGTCGCGCAGGAATATTACCGCCAGCGCCACACCACACCCGGCTGGCAAAGCCTGGTGCAGGTGCTATTTTCAGGTATTCTGGCGTCCGCCGATGACGAAGATGGCCGCCGCTTTCTGACCCTGATGGGCAATAACCTGGCACGCCAGCATCCGCTTCCCGCCTCTGCGACCCTTGGCGAACTGGAAGACAATATCAATCATATTCTCAGCCGTTTTGACTGGGGTGTCGTGAAGCTGGAAGCGACTTCGCAACAACTGGCGCTGGTGCACATTGCCTGGCCGGCATCACCGCAAGGGCAGGATGATGCGTTGTGGCCTATTGCGCTCATCGCCCTGTTTGAAGGACTGTATGCTGAGTGGTTGTTATCACAAGGCGGGCAACCCTATGTTCCGCTGCGCTGGCAGGAAAGCACACCGGAAGGCGCATTCGTTTTTCGTTATCAAAATGGTTTGTAAGGAATCTCTATGTCGTTATTTCGGCGCTACAGCCTGGTGCTGTGGTTCGGCCTTATTTTCGCGTTTTTCAGTTCCGCTGTAATGGCTCAGGATGCTGGCTGGTCTGCGTATAAAAGTCGCTTTCTGATGCCAGATGGACGAATCATTGATACCGCCAATAAAAACGTCAGTCACACCGAAGGTCAGGGTTTCAGTATGCTGCTCGCGGTGTTCAATGACGATCAGGCGACGTTCGACAAGCTGTGGCAGTGGGCAAACACGACGCTCTATCGCAAAGATATCGGCCTGTATTCATGGCGGTATGACCCGAACAGCACTCCGCATGTGGCAGATATCAACAACGCCTCTGATGGCGATACGCTGATGGCCTGGGCGCTGTTGCTGGCGGGTGATAAGTGGAACGACAGCCGTTACACCAAAGCCTCTGAAAAATTGCAGACGGCGCTGATCAAATACAATGTGATTGATTACGCCGGTTACAAAGTGATGCTGCCGGGCGTGAAGGGTTTCAATCAGACCAGCAACGTAACCGTCAATCCGTCCTATTTCATCTTCCCGGCCTGGCAGGCATTTTATGCGCACAGCCATTTGAAAGTCTGGAAAGATCTGGATGAAAGCAGCACCGCGATGCTCAGTAAAATGGCGTTTGGCGATTTCCGCTTACCGACGGACTGGGTGGATATGCAGGCCGATGGCACCCTGAAACCGGCCAGCCGCTGGCCAACGCGTTTCAGTTACGATGCCGTGCGTATCCCGCTGTATCTCGGCTGGGCGCATCCCGGCAGCCCGCAACTGGCACCGTTTATTCTGTGGTGGCAAAAATCCCCACGCGACGCCACACCCGCCTGGATTGATGTCATGACCGGCACCAAAGCGGGCTACAACATGTCACCGGGATTATTAGCCGTGCGCGATTTCACCATGGCCAACGCTGGCGCCATCAGCCCGAACCTGGCACCGAAAGACGATTACTACTCTTCCACCCTGCAACTGCTGAGCTGGTGGGCAAGTCATAAAGGATAAGCGTACTCTGAAATAGTAAGGCCAGTCAGTGGATGCTGACTGGCCTTTTTTGTTGTAATCGATTGCATATATACAATCGATTAATTCTAAAATGATTGTATATATACAATTGATTTATCCAAATTTGATTGTATATTTAATATTGAAAATCAATAAATCTATTGTAAATATGCAATTAAAAGGTTTCTCTATGTGGGATAAAGAATTAAAGATCAAACAGGTAGACAACCTTCTCAATGAAATGAAACCTCGACGCAAAGCCAAGCGCCCAAAAAAAGGATGGATACAACTTCTCAGAAGCGCGCTGGGTATGAGCACCCGCTCCCTTGCCGAACGATGTGGTTTAAGTCAGTCGCGCATCTCGCTGATAGAAAAAGGTGAAATTGAAGGGTCGCTAACGCTGAATACACTGGAAAAAATCGCTGAGGGCTTGGATTGTGAGCTTGTATACTTTTTGCAGCCAAAGCAAGGGCGAACGCTGCAAGAACTAAGAGAGCAGCAGGCCGGGAAAAAAGCGAAATTCCTTAATCAGTACACTGAAATTCATATGTCACTGGAACAGCAATCCACATCATCAGCGTTCCAAGAATCGACACAAGACAAGCTTAAAAGCGACCTATTACAAAAATGGCCTCGGGATTTCTGGGATGAAAAATGAGCGAAACCATCAATAATGGCCTTCCTGAAGGGGCAACGGAACTTAGCCCTGACGATCTGGCCGGTTTAATTCCCGACTACATCTTTACCCGGGAAGACCTGAATCAATTTGAAAAAACGAACATACAGCAGGCATTAGCGCATCTCAGCCGTCAGAAGCTGATTTACACAGAGATCTTAACTGTCGATTTCTGTCTTCGATTACACCGCAACATGTTCAATAAAACGTGGGAATGGGCGGGGCAACTCAGACGCAGAGAAGTAAACATCGGGAATACGCCGCCTTATATGATCTCAATGCGTGTCAGAGATACTCTCGATAATGCAATTTTCTGGATTGAAAACGAAACTTACCCACCCGATGAAATCTGCCTGAGACTTCACAGAGACATTGTATGGATCCACCCTTTTCCCAATGGGAATGGAAGGCATTCCCGGATATTTTGCGACGTGCTTCGTCGCGCGCTTGGAAGGGGGTTCTTTCCCTGGGGGATATCAGCAGGCGAACTCGTTTCACCAGATGCACATCGCGCTGAATACATTCTCGCTCTGAGAGAAGCCGACAATGGCGATTATAGGCGCCTTATCAGATTTGCTTCTGACTAAATATTACCCAGAAAAAAGCCCGCTTTCGCGGGCTTCGTTATAACGGCGGGGGATTACTGATTTACGGCGACCGTCTGCGTCGTACCGGTTTCATCCTGATCGACGGCAAAGCAGGCGACGAGCTGATCGCCGTACTGTTTCAGCTGCGGCTGGAACTGTTTGCAGGTGCCGAACGCACGGCGGCAGCGGGCGTTGAACGCGCAACCGGCTGGCGGATTCAGCGGGCTTGGCAGCTCGCCGGTCAGTTTGATGCGCTCACGGCGTTCGTCCGGGTTCAGACGCGGTGTCGCGGACAACAGCGCCTGTGTGTACGGATGACGCGGATTGCTGAAGATGGCGTCTTTCGGCCCCTTCTCCACGCAGCGTCCCAGATACATCACCATCACTTCGTCAGCAATGTGTTCAACCACGGACAAGTCGTGGGAGATGAAGACGTACGACAGCCCTAAATCCTGCTGCAAATCCATCATCAGGTTCAGTACCTGCGCACGCACGGAAACGTCGAGCGCGGAGACCGGTTCATCGGCGATCACCACGTCCGGATCCAGCATCAGACCGCGAGCGATAGCAATACGCTGACGCTGGCCGCCGGAGAACATGTGCGGATAGCGGTCGTAATGCTCGGTTTTCAGGCCGACTTTCGCCATCATCGCCAGGGCTTTTTCGCGACGTTCTTCGCGGCTAAGTTTGGTGTTGATCAGCAAGGGCTCTTCGAGGATCTGCCCGACTTTCTTACGCGGGTTGAGCGATCCGTAAGGATTCTGGAACACGATTTGGATCTTCTGACGGCGCAGCTTTTCAGCGGTTGCGTCAGGTTTCAGCAAATCCTGACCACGGTAATACAGCTCACCGCCGGTCGGCACTTCAATCATGGTCAGCAGGCGGCCCAGCGTGGATTTACCACAACCGGACTCCCCGACCACCGCCAGCGTTTTACCGCGTTCGAGGGTAAACGACACGCCGTCGAGCGCTTTCACCGTGCGTTCCTGGCCGAAGATGCCCTTCTTCACCGGGTAATGTTTTTTCAGGTCAATCGCGTGCAACAGCGGCTGCGGTTGGGTGTTATCAGGACTCATAAGTAGGTCTCCCGGCATCATCCAGCGGATAATGGCACTTCGACTGACGCCCGTTCGCGAGGTCACGCAGCGCAGGTTCTTCTTTACGGCAAAGATCGGTTGCATACGGGCAACGCGGATTCAGCAGACAGCCGTTAGGACGGTCATATTTACCCGGCACCACACCCGGCAAGGATTGCAGACGCGCTTTATCTGCGGCGAATTCCGGCAGTGAGCGCAGCAGCGCCTGCGTATACGGATGGCGTGGCGCACGGAAGATTTCCGTGGCTTTTGCCGATTCCACTACCTGTCCGGCATACATCACAATAATGTGCTGCGCGGCTTCGGCCACCAGTGCCAGGTCATGGGTGATCAGCATCAGCGCCATGTTTTCGCGTTGTTGCAGATCGAGCAGCAGTTCAATAATCTGCGCCTGAATGGTCACGTCGAGCGCGGTGGTTGGCTCATCGGCGATCAGTAATTTCGGGCGACAGGCAATCGCCATTGCGATCATCACGCGCTGACTCATCCCGCCGGAAAGCTGATGCGGATAGACATCGAGACGCGAAGCCGGATCCGGAATACCCACCAGATTCAGCAAATCGATGGTGCGCTGACGACGGGTCTTTTTGTTGCCGCCCTGATGCACCTTGATGGCTTCCATAATCTGGAAACCGACGGTGTAACACGGGTTCAGGCTGGTCATCGGATCCTGGAAAATCATCGCGACTTCGGCACCGACAATCTGGCGGCGTTCTTTTTCGCTGATGCCCTGCAGATTACGGCCACCAAACTCGAGTTTTTCAGCCATCACTTTACCGGGGAAGTCGATCAGCCCCATCAGCGCCAGTGAACTGACTGATTTACCGGAGCCGGATTCACCGACAATCCCGACCACTTCGCCCTGTTTCACGCTGTAACTGATACGGTCTACGGCGCGGAACGGCGTCCCTTCGTCACCAAAGTGAACGGAGAGTTTATCCACGGTCAGCAACGTTTTGCCGACCTGAACATCATTCGTTAATGTTGTTTCCATCTCCAACCCCTTACTGCTTAAGTTTAGGGTCGAGGGCATCACGCAGGCCATCACCCATCAGGTTAAATGCCAGCACCGTCAGCAGAATGATCACGCCGGGGAAGGTCACGACCCACCAGGCACTTTGAGCAAACTGTAAGACGTCCGACAGCATGGTGCCCCACTCCGGCGTTGGCGGCTGTGCGCCCATACCGAGGAAGCCCAACGCTGCCATATCAAGGATGGCGTTGGAGAAGCCGAGCGATGCCTGAACGATCAGCGGCGCTAAGCAGTTAGGTAAAATATTGATGAACATCTGACGGGCAGAACCGGCACCGGCCACGCGCGACGCAGTGACGTAGTCGCGGTTCACTTCCACCAGCACCGCAGCACGGGTTAAGCGGACATAGTGCGGTAAGGCCACGAAGGTCAGCGCCAGCGAGGCGTTAACAATCGATGGGCCAAAAATTGCCACCAGCACCAGTGCCAGCAACAGGCTTGGCAGGGCCAGCATGATATCGACCACACGCATGATGATGGCGTCAACCACACCGCCGTAGTAACCGGCAAACAGACCGAACACCACGCCGAGGATCAGCGACAGTACGACGACCAGGCAACCGACCAGCAGCGATAAACGCGCGCCGTACATCAGACGCGACAGAATATCGCGGCCGACGTCGTCGGTGCCCAGCAGGAATTTCCAGCTCCCGCCTTCCATCCAGACCGGCGGGCGCAACAGCGCGTCACGGAACTGTTCGGCAGGCAGATGTGGTGCAATCACGTTCGCACCAATCGCAATGACCAGCATGATAATGATGTAAGCCAGGCCGACAACGGCCCCTTTGTTACGCTTGAAGTAATGCCAGAATTCGCGCAAAGGCGGCATCGGCACTGGCGCAGCCGTCACTAACTCGTTAGCGACCGGCTCAGTGGTTTGAGACATTGTGCGCCCCTTATTTCTTGTGGCGAATACGCGGGTTGACCACGCCGTAGAGCACATCTACCAGCAGGTTAACCACGATGATCAGAGTAGCGACCAGCAACACCCCGCCCTGCACGACCGGATAGTCGCGGCGCTGGAGTGCGTCAATCAGCCACCGGCCGAGTCCCGGCCAGGAGAAGATGGTTTCGGTCAGGATGGCACCGCCGAGCAGCGTACCGACCTGCAAACCAATGATGGTCACCACCGGCAACAGCGCATTGCGCAGTGCATGAATGACGATCACCCGCATACGGCTGACGCCTTTGGCGCGCGCGGTACGGATGTAGTCTTCGCCCAGCACTTCCAGCATGGAAGAACGGGTCATACGCACAATCACCGCCAGCGGAATGGTGCCCAGTACGATGGCCGGTAAAATCATGTGCATCACGGCATCCACGAAATCACCCGGTTCGCCCCAGAACAGCGTGTCGATCAGCATAAAGCCGGTCAGCGGCAGGCTGTCATCCAGGAAGACGGTATCGCTTATTCGCCCCGATACGGGCGTCAGATTGAGCTGCACCGAGACCAGCATCACCAGCATGATCCCCCACCAGAATATCGGCATCGAATAGCCGGTCAGCGAGATCCCCACAGCCGTGTGGTCGAATATCGATCCCCGTTTTACCGCCGCCAGCACACCCACCGGAATACCGACAATGATCGCGAAGATCATCGCGCAGATGCCCAGTTCCAGTGTCGCTTTGAAGCGCGGTACGAATTCCTGCCAGACAGGGGTGCGGCTTTTTAAGGACGTGCCCAGGTCGCCATGCAGCACACCGTTCACGTAGTGGAAATATTGTTGGTAAAGAGGCTTGTCGAGCCCCATATCTGCCATCAGCTGGGCGTGACGTTCGGGGGAAACACCGCGTTCGCCTGCCATGATGGTGACCGGGTCGCCTGGTATCATGTGTACGAAGGCAAAAGTCAGCAAAGTAATGCCGATAAACGTTGGGATAACTAACCCCAGACGTCGGAGTATGAACTGCAACATATCCCGTACTCTCTGTATAAAATGCCCGGCGAACCGTAGCTCGCCGGGCTTATTGATAGCTCACAAAACTTTATATCGCTGAACTAAAAGACGTAGTGAGCGCTCAGCGAGCAAGGCGGAGGAGCAGAGCAATTGAGACATACCATTAGGTAGGCGAAAATTGCGAGCACCGCACAACGCAGCTCCCTGTGCGCTCAGTAGTCAATTACTCCATTGAGACGTTTTCGAAGTGGTGTTTGCCGAGCGGATCGACGACATACCCTTTGACTTCTTTGCGAACAGGTTCGTATACGGTGGAGTGAGCGATGATCAGCGCAGGTGCCTGGTCATGCATCACAACCTGAGCCTGCTGATACAGCGCGGCACGTTTGGCGTGATCAGATTCAGCACGGGCTGGCTGGATCAAATCTTCAAACGGCTTGTAGCACCAGCGGGAGTAGTTGGAACCGTCTTTCGCCGCTGCACAGCTGAACAGGGTAGCGAAGAAGTTATCCGGATCCCCATTGTCGCCGGTCCAGCCCATCATCACAGACTGGTGCTCACCGTTCTTAGCACGCTTGAGGTATTCGCCCCACTCGTAAGTCACGATGTTGGCTTTCACGCCAATTTTTGCCCAGTCAGCCTGGATCATTTCAGCCATACGGCGTGCGTTCGGGTTGTACGGACGCTGTACCGGCATCGCCCACAGGTCGATAGCGAAACCGTCTGCGTGACCGGCTTCTTTCAGCAGCTCTTTGGCTTTCTCAGGATTGTATTCGTAATCCACAACGTCTTTGTTGTAGCCCCACATGGTTGGTGGGATCAGGTTTTTAGCCGGCTGGCCAGCACCCTGATAAACCGCATCGATGATGGCTTTTTTGTTCACAGCCATGGTCAGTGCCTGACGCACTTTCACTTCATCCAGTGGTTTCTTCTCAACGTTGAAGGACAGATAACCTACGTTCAGGCCAGGCTGTTGCATCAGGTTGATGGATTTATCTTTCTTCATTGCCGCGATGTCAGCCGGGTTCGGGTATGGCATCACCTGGCATTCGTTTTTCTGCAGTTTCGCGTAACGCACGGAAGCGTCAGGCGTGATGGAGAAGACTAAACGGTCGATCTGCGGCTTGGTGCCCCAGTAGCCCGGGAAGGCTTTGTAGAGAATGCGTGAATCTTTCTGGTATTGCAGAAGCTGGAACGGACCGGTACCGATCGGATCCAGGTCGACTTTCTCAGGGGTTTTCGCTTTCAGCATGTTGTCAGCGTATTCCGCAGACAGGATGGAAGCGAAGTCCATCGCGAGGTCAGCCAGGAACGGAGACTCCGGGCGGTTCAGTACGAACTGCACGGTGTTGTCGTCCACTTTCACGATCTTGTTAATCAGATCGCCCATGCCCATGCCTTCGAAGTATTCGTAGCTGCCGCCGGAAACGCCGTGGTAAGGGTTATTTTTGTCCAGCTGACGTTCGAAGGAATAAATTACGTCGTCCGCGTTGAAATCACGGGTCGGTTTGAATTCCTTGTTGTCCTGCCACTTCACGCCTTTGCGCAGATGGAAAGTGTAGGTTTTGCCATCAGCAGACACGTCCCACTTCTCAGCCAGACCCGGCTGGATTTCAGTGGTCCCGATCTTGAATTCAACCAGACGGTTGTAGATAGGCACGGAGCTTGCGTCATACGTGGTGCCAGAGGTGAACAACTGAGGGTTGAAGCCTTCAGGTGAACCTTCAGAGCAATACACTAACGTTTTTGCCTGGACACTGGCCGCAACGGTCAGCGCAATCAGGCCCATACTGAATTTCAGTAGCCCCGACTTACCTAAAGAGATTGTCATCGCTTCTGCTCCATCGATTAATGGTGATGTGGATGTGTGTGTTGTGTATACAGCTCACGTCACCCTTTATTTTTATTTGCGGGTGACTGTGTTTGCTCGTGTGCTGCAATAAGTCCAACCAGAGCATGGTGAACTGCCATTTTTTTCCTTCGATCTGTAAAGCTGTCTTTACAAAATCTTACCGGAAATAATCACTGGTCTTCCTTGGGGCTATCAATTTGGCAACTCCTTTCCTTGACGTCAATATAACCATCAGGCATTTACACAGACTGTGAGTTACAACAAACAAACATAAAAAAACATTTTGTTAACCAAATCAGGATGAATGTTCAGTTTGCGCAGTGAATAACCAGACAATCCCCTTTGTAAAAGAATATTCCTGGGGGTTTCGCCCATTTTAAATCCCTAAAAATTTCTGGCTAAATGATGAATATATGAACGGTTATTTTTGAGATAGGGGTGGAAACCAGCGGAAAATGCTGACAAGTGTAGCAAACGGCGTCGACTCATCAGCGAAAGCGTTTGCGCTGGCACCCGCAAAATACCCCAAAATAGCGCAATTGCACGCTGGTGGTGCAGGTGATTTAGCGTACTGATGTTGTCTGTTTTTCCGGCATAAGCCGGGTTGCGGGCGGACATGGATTGAAACCAATATGTTAAGCAGTTTTTAAACTCTGGCGCATTTATTGCTTGTTATTACGGGCTTATTACCCGCCAGAGGTTTTCTGATGGAACTGAAGTGGTTTGAAGATTTTCTCAGTGTGTCTCAGTGCTATAGCTTTACGCGAGCCGCCAGTGAAAGAAACATCACCCAGTCCGCGCTGAGCCGACGAATTAAGCAACTGGAAGAATGGCTTGGCGTGCCGCTTTTTGACCGAAAAACCTACCCGATACGCCTGACGCCGGAAGGCCAGGACTTCCTGCATACTGCGGCAGATCTGGTGTTTTCCATGACACAACTGCGCAGCGACCTGCGTGAGCGCCATGCGCAGAAGCACGCCATCGTGCATTTTGCCGCGCTCAATACGCTCTCCCTGACCTTTTTCCCCGACTGGATCAACCAGATCGACCCGTCGCATCAGTACGGCTACATTCGTTTGTGCGATCAGCAGCCGTCATTCAGCGGCAATATTTCCCTGCTGCTGGATGGCGAAACGGATTTTCTGCTGACCTACGCCCATGATTCCGTTCCGCTGATGAAACAGCTCGAACGCTTTCCCTATATCGAACTGGGAAAAGAGAATGCGCTGGCCGTCTGTGCACCAGACGATGACGGCAAGCCCCTGTTCCCGCTAAGCCCCTTTGGCGGCACCCGCGTCCAGCTTCCTTATCTCAGTTACGGCAATCGGTCCTTTTTTGCCCACGCGCTGAGTGCCCTGTTTGCGTCGCGCCCGCTGCCGCTGAAGCCGGTGTATGAAAATCCGATGTGCAGCGGCCTGAAAGCGATGACCATTTCCGGCTGCGGCGTGTCGTGGTTGCCCACCAGCCTGATCTGCGAGGAACTGGCGAACGGCTCGCTTATCCGCGCCGGAGAACGAAGCTGGGATATTCAGGCCAGCATCCGTCTTTACCGGCTGGAAAAATTTCGTACACCACAGGCTGAACGGCTGTGGAATAAAGCCAGCCAGTTGCACCAGACCCGCGCCGTCGCCTGACCGGTTCCGGCGGTAAAAATGTTCCCTTTCCACGCCTGGCTCCCGCGTGAGGCTCCCCGCAACCTGTAATTTCTCCTTTCTATTCAGAGAGTCACGCTGACTATTCTGTTTTCGCATATCTCAAAATATCTATGCGGTTTTGGAATGGGTCAGCTGAAAGACTCATTGGATCTTTGCCTTTTCTGCACACATTCTGAACAGGTTCCTCCGACACACTGACCTCATAAAACCGTAGCCACTGGCACAAGGAGTCTCCGTTGAATAACGCATCTGCGCAGAATAAAGAAACCGTCTGGAGCCTGGTCGACGCCAAAAAAGCCCTGTTCACCGCCCTGAGCGATCGCGTCTGGGGTATGCCGGAAATTTGCTATACCGAATACCGTTCCGTCGCTGAGCACACGGCGATGCTGAAAGAACAGGGTTTTCGCGTCACGGAAAACGTCGCTGACATTCCGACGGCCGTGATGGGCGAAGCCGGTGAAGGCGGCCCGATCATCGCCATTCTGGGCGAATACGATGCGCTGCCGGGGCTGAGCCAGGTAGCAGGAATTGCCCGCCCTGAACCTTTACCGGGCAACGGTCAGGGGCATGGCTGCGGGCACAATCTGCTGGGTTCTGCCGCCATGCTGGCAGCTACGGCGCTGAAAGACTGGCTGGCACAAACCGGCACACCGGGGCGCGTGCGCTATTACGGCTGTCCGGCGGAAGAAGGGGGCGCCGCCAAATCCTTTATGGCGCGCGCCGGGGCGTTTGACGGCGTGGATATCGCCATCACCTGGCACCCGAATGCCTTTACTGAAGTTGCCCGCGCCGAATCGCTGGCCAATACCCGCATGGATTTCGTCTTCCATGGCCGCTCCTCGCACGCCGCCGCCTCGCCGCATCTTGGACGCAGTGCGCTGGACGCCGTTGAACTGATGAACGTCGGCGTTAACTACCTGCGCGAACACGTACCGCAGGATTCCCGCATTCACTATGCGATGCTCGATTCCGGCGGCATCGCGCCGAACGTGGTGCAGGCGCGTGCCGCCGTGCGTTATGCCATCCGTTCACGCGACGTACATGCCATGTTTGAACTCAACGAGCGCGTGAAAAAAGTCGCGCAGGGCGCGGCGCTGATGACCGAAACCACCGTCGATATCAGCATCATGAGCGCCGTGGCCAACCTGCTGGGCAACCGCCCGCTGGAAGAAGCCATGCAGCGTAACTTCGAACTGCTCGGTCCGCTGGAATTCGACGCGGCTGACAAAGCCTTTGCCGCTGAAATTCAGGCCACGCTCAGCCCGCAGGATTTGCAAAGCGCCTACCGCCGCATCGGCCTCAAAAAACCGCAGGACGCCTCACCGTTATGTGAATTCATTGTCCCGCTGGAAACCTCCGGCGAACTGATGCTGGGTTCAACGGACGTCGGTGATATCAGCTGGAAAATGCCGACCGTGCAGGCGCATGTCCCGACTTACGCCATCGGGACACCGGGTCACTCGTGGCAGCTCACCGCGCAGGGGAAAATGCCTGCCGCGCATAAAGGGCTGGCTTACGTCGCCAAAATCATGGCCGCCACCGCCATCGACACCCTGACCGACAGCGCACTGATGGCAGCCGCCAAACAGGCGCATCAGGAACTGACCGCTGAAACCCCTTATGTGTGCCCGATCCCGCCGGAAGTCAAACCGCCGGTTCAGCCACGTCCTGAATAAAAGTTTGAAGCACCCTCTCTGATGACAGGGAGTGGGTCTGCTCCTCCCCCTGCGAAGGGGGAGGCCGGGAGGGGGTTTAGCAGGCAACTCCGGTGATGCCATTAATACCCCACCCCAACCCTCTCCTTCGCAGGGGAGGGAGCCGATCGAGTCTTTGCTCCTCCCCCTGCGAAGGGGGAGGCCGGGAGGGGGTTTAGCAGGCAACTCCGGCGACGCCATTAATACCCCACCCCAACCCTCCCCTTCGCAGGGGAGGGAGTTGACCGAATACGCCTTCTCTTTCTGCGAAAGGGGCTGACAGAGATTCACTATTTTACGCTCGTTTTTTTTAATCAAAGGAACCCGATTTATGCTCAACACCAGAACAAAAATCCTCGCCACAATGATTGGTCTCACATGGGGAAGTACGGCTGCACAGGCCGCGACGCCTGCGGATTCGCTGGTGATGGCATGGAATATTGACGCAATCAGCACCTTTGACCCGGCGCAGATTGGCGAAGTGGTCACTAATGAAATCATCAAAAACACCTGCGACACGCTGGTGGATTTCGATCCGAAAGACGAATCCCGCGTTATTCCGCGCCTGGCAAAAAGCTGGGATATCGCGCCTGATCGCAAACAAATCACCTTCCATCTCAATACCGGCATGACGTTCCCGTCCGGCAATAAAGCCACAGCGAAAGACGTCGCCTGGTCGTTGCAGCGCGTGGTGCTGCTCGGTTTCGGCAATTCCGCCACCCTGACTGAATATGGCTTTACCAAAGATAACGTCAAAGAACGCATTACCGCGCCCGACGACAACACGCTGGTGATGAAATTCGACCAGCCGTACCCGACCAATCTGGTCTTACAGGCTATCGCCGCCAATAACGTGTCGACCACGCTGGATCAGGCGCTGGTGGAGAAAAATGCCGTTGGCGACGACATGGGCAACAAATACCTGACCACGCACACCGCCTGCGTCGGTGCCTATCAGCTGATGCGCTGGAATGCCGGTGAAGGCGTGGTGTTGCAGGCGAATAAAGATTACTGGGGCGAGAAACCGAAACTGCAACGCATCCTGATCCGCCACGTTGCGGAAACCGGCACGCAGCGCCTGTTGCTGACACAGGGGGATGTGGATATCGCCCGTGACCTGGCGCCGGACGATTTACGTGATCTGGACAAAGGCGGTCAGGTGAAGGTGGAGAAAGTCCTCAAGCCGCAATTGTTCTTCTGGACCTTTAACAGCGAAGACCCGATTTTCAAAAACCCGAAAGTGCGCCTCGCGATGCGTTATCTGATTGATTATCAGGGGCTGGCTTCCACCGTGATGCCGTATCTCGGTGTGCCGCGCGCCAGTTTCGCCCAGCTCGGCGCCTTTGGTGCGCTGGATAAAGATGCCGGACAGCCGTTCAAACTGGATCTGGCGAAAGCCAAACAGTTGCTGACCGAAGCCGGTTATCCCGACGGTTTCTCCGCCAAACTGATCATCGGCACCCTGCCGCACTCGGCGCCTATCGCCCAGAGCACGCAGGAAAATGCCTCGAAAATCGGCGTAAAACTCTCCATCGAAAGCATGGCCAATGCCCAGTTATTCAGCCGCGTGCGCGGGCGTGAATTCCAGAGCGCCATGATGGCATGGCAGACCTCGGTGCCGGATGCGCACGGTAACGCCTCGCGTCTGGTCTACAACCCGGACAACAGCAAAGAAGCCAAGAAAACCCAGTATCCGAGCTGGCGTGCTTCGTATTTCGATCCGGCGATGAATAAAAAAGTCACCGAAGCGCTGCTCGAACCCGATGAGCAAAAACGTATTGCCCTCTATCACACCTTGCAGGAAGAGCAGATGCAGCAAGGCCCGATGGCGATCATGTTCCAGATGTACAACACCGCCGGGCTGACCAGACAGGTCAAAGACTGGACGTGGAACGGCTTCCGCGTTTATTACGCACTGGCATCCAAATAAGCCTTCCATAAAAAACCAAGGAGCGCCCGATGTCGCACCTCGATTCGACCACAGCAGGCATAGCGCATGCTGAACCTCTCTGGCTGCGGCTGCGCGAAAGCGCCGCCCGGCTGAGTAAATTGCTGGTTTCCGTGTTCTGCACGTTACTGGGGCTGGCGGCGCTGACCTTTTTTATCGGGCGCTTGCTGCCGATTGACCCTGTGGTATCAGTGCTCGGCGATAACGCCAGTCAGGAAGCCTATCAGAAGATGTATCACCTGCTCGGGCTGGACAAACCGCTGTGGGAACAGTTTCTGATCTACCTGAAAAACGTCGCGATGCTGGATTTCGGTAACGCACTGACCACCGGCAATCCGGTCACCACCGACATTGCCCGCGTGTTTCCGGCCACGCTGGAACTGGCGACGCTGGCGGCACTGATCGCCACCTGTCTGGGCATTCCGGCAGGCGTGTTATCGGCAATGTACCGCAATACCTGGTTTGATCACTGCATCCGCTTTATCGGCCTGCTCGGCCATTCTGCGCCGAATTTCTGGCTGGGTCTGATGGGGCTGGTATTGTTTTACGCCGGACTCGGCTGGATCGGCGGGCCGGGGCGTATCGACTTTATGTATGAATTCGACGTGCAGAAAGTCACCGGATTTTATCTCATCGACACCGCACTGACCGGAAACTGGGAGGCGTTTCGCAACGTTTTCAGCCACCTGATTTTACCGGCATCGATTCTTGGCCTCAGCGGGCTGTCGTACATCAGCCGCATGACCCGCAGCTTTATGATTGAACAACTCGGACAGGAATATGTGATCACCGCCCGGGTGAAAGGGTTGTCATGGGCACGCAGTGTGTGGATCCACGCCTTTCGTAATGTGGCGGTGCAGGTGGTGACGGTCGTCGCGCTGTCTTACGCCTTTTTACTCGAAGGCGCGGTGCTGACCGAAACGGTATTCGCCTGGCCGGGTTTTGGCCGCTATCTCACCAACGCCATGCTGGCGGGCGACATGAACGCCGTGGTGGGTTGCTCGTTACTGATCGGCGTGATTTTTGTGGCGCTGAACCTTATCTGCGACCTGCTTTACCGCATCTTTGATCCGCGAACCCGTCAGGAGCAATCATGACCGACTCCGCTAAACCTCATCTCACTGCGCGCCCGGCGTTTTCCCTGCGGGCATGGCTCGACGCGCCGGTTCCGGCCACACCGTGGCAGGCGCGTGTGCAGCAAAGCCTGAATCAGTGGCGGCGCTTTCGCCGGAATACGTCGGCGCTGTTCGGGCTGATCGTCATCCTGTTTATCGTCACAGTGGCGATTTTCGCGCCGTGGCTGGCGACACACGATATTTACGCGCAAAACCTGCACCTGCGGCTGGCACCGCCGGACCGGGAATACTGGCTGGGGACCGACGAACTCGGACGCGATATTTACAGCCGCCTGATTTATGGCGCGCGTATCACGCTCTACATCACCGGCCTGACGGCGCTGATTGTCGGTCCGCTCGGATTACTGGTCGGCACGCTGGCGGGCACGGTTGGCGGCTGGACGGACACCATTCTGATGCGCATCGTCGATATCTTTCTGGCGTTCCCGAGCCTGATTCTGGCGCTGGGTTTTGTCGCCGCACTCGGCCCGGGTATCGAGAATGCGATTATCGCGATTTCACTTTCTGCCTGGCCGCCGATTGCCCGTCTGGCACGCGCCGAAGCCTTGTCTATCCGCAAAATGGATTACGTCGCCGCCGTGCGTTTGCAGGGTGCATCGCAGATGCGCATCATCCTGCGCCACATCATTCCGATGTGTCTGCCTTCGGTGGTGGTGCGCCTGACGCTGAATATGGCGGGGATTATCCTGACCGCCTCCGGCCTCGGATTTCTCGGCCTCGGGGCACAGGCACCCAGTCCGGAATGGGGCGCGATGCTCTCTTCCGGCCGCCAGTTCATGATGACTCACTGGACGATTGCCGCCATTCCCGGCCTGTCGATTCTTTTCACCAGCCTGGCGTTCAACCTGTTCGGTGACGGCCTGCGCGACGTACTGGATCTGCGCCATGACTGAAACATTGCTTGATGTGCAAAACCTGAACATTACGTTCAAAGGCCACCGGCAGGAAAACCACGCGGTGCGCGGTATCTCCTTCTCAGTTGGCCGTGAAAAAGTGGCGATTGTCGGCGAATCCGGTTCCGGTAAATCGCTCACCGGCCGTTCACTGCTGAAACTGACGCCGCAGGGTGCCAGCGTCAGCGCCGACCGCATGCAGTTTGGCGATATCGACCTGCTCAGTACCGGCGAGCGCCAGATGCGCAAAATCCGCGGCAAACGGATTTCCATGATTATGCAGGACCCGAAATTCTCGCTGAATCCGCTGATGCGCGTCGGTCATCAGATTAATGAGGCATACCGCATTCACTTTCATGTCAGTGAAAAAGAAGCCCGCGTGAAAGCACTGGCGATGCTGGAAGCGGTGAATATCCGCGATCCGGAACGGGTGTTTGACCTGTATCCGCACGAGATTTCCGGCGGCATGGGGCAGCGCATCATGATCGCCATGATGCTGATCCCTGAACCCGATTTGATTATCGCCGACGAACCCACGTCGGCGCTGGACGTCACGGTGCGTCAGCAGGTGCTGAGCGTACTGGACGCGTTGCTGGCACGGCGCAAAACCGGCCTGCTGTTTATTACTCACGATCTCGGGCTGGTGTCGAGTTTCTGCGACCGCGCACTGGTGATGTACGCCGGACGTATTCTCGAAGAAATTTCGGCAGATCAGCTGCATAACGCCAGACATCCTTACACCCGCGCCCTGCTCGCCAGTCAGCCGGATTTACAGCATCCGGTGGACATGCTCGCTATTCCGGCACGCGACCCGGCGTGGCTGACCGGCCCGGTATACCGCTACGGAGAAGCCTGCTGATGACCACTTTCATGAATCCCACGCCGCCGCTGACCGCTGACCGGATGCTCGAAACCGTCGATCTGAGCATCGCTTTCGGCAAAGGCACTCACAGCAAAACCGTGGTCGATAGCGTCACAATGCACATCGCCAGAGGCGAAAGTTACGGGCTGATTGGCGAGTCCGGCTGCGGAAAATCGACCATTCTGCGCACGCTGACCGGCCAGAACACCCGTTACAGCGGCGCGATTTTGTATCAGAACCGCGAACAACATCCGGTGCGCAATAAAGACTATTACCGGCAGGTACAAATGGTGTTTCAGGATCCGTATGCCTCGCTGCATCCGCGCAAAATGGTCTACCACACGCTGCTGGAACCGCTGGTGATCCACGGCATGGACCGGCGGGAGGCACGCATCAGCGACGTGCTGAATGCGCTTGGCCTGAGCGATGCCTTTCGTTACCGCTATCCGCATCAGCTTTCGGGCGGTCAGCGCCAGCGTGTGGCACTGGCACGGGCGCTGATCATTGAACCGCAGGTGCTGCTGCTCGACGAACCTACGTCCGCACTGGATGTGTCAGTGCAGGCGGAAATCCTCAATCTGCTGAAAAAACTGCGCCGCGAACGCAACCTGACCTATCTGATGGTGACGCATGATCTGGCGGTGGTCGCGCACCTGTGCGACCGCGTCGCCATCATGCATCAGGGAAAACTGCTGGAAGAACTGACCGCCGCCGAAATCCGCAGCGGCGCGGCCCGCGAGCCGTATACCCAACAATTTCTTGCTGCCAGCCGCCACTGAAGCCGTTGAAGGAAACATCATGAATGTGATTGAAGCCATTGCCCGCTGGTGTTGCAGCCAGCCTGATTTCAGCACCACCGCGCGCCGCAAAGCCCGGGAAGCGATCACCGATACGCTGGCCTGCCTGTACGCCGGACAGGATGATTTCTCCAGTCGTGCCGTGCGTGCCGCCAGCGAAAGCTATTTTACCCCGCAAGCCCGTTGCCGTTTAGCCGGTGGCGGACGCGCACCTGCGGCCATCGCCGCGATGGTCAACGGCACGGCCGCGCACGCCATCGATTATGACGACAACTTCGCGCCGGGCATGAGCCATGCGTCTGCGGTGCTGGTTCCGGCGCTGCTGGCGGTCGCTGATGATATCCATGCCAGTGGCGAACAACTGGTGAAAGCCTATCTGATCGGTTTGCAGGCGCAGGCGTTTGTCGGTTCCGGCGTCGCACCATCACATTACACCGCCGGCTGGCACGGCACCTCGACCGTCGGCTGCATCGGCAGCGCGGCAGGTGTCGCCTGGCTGATGGGATTAGATCAGGCAGGTATCGCCAGAGCGTTAAGCAATGCCGTCAGTTTTGCCTCCGGCACCAAAGGTCAGTTCGGCACGCCGATCAAACCGCTGCACGCAGGATGGGCTGCCCGTAATGCAGTTGACGCGGCGAATTTTGCCCGGCAACACATGCAGGGACGCATTGATATTCTGGACGCGCCGCAGGGCTTTCTGGAAATGTTTGGCGGCCTGACGCCGCCGGGCTGGAATATTCCGGCTATTTTGGGCACCCATTTTCACGTCATAGAAACCACCGGCGTGATGCCCAAACGTCACCCGTGCTGCGGCTCGACGCACATGATTATCGACGCCCTGGACGACCTGCGTGCGCAGCATGATTTCAGTGATGATGACGTGCTGACCGTTGATACGCTGGTTGGCATCGCCAATCTGCGCAATCTGGCGTATCCGCTGCCGGTCAATGAAATGCAGGCGCGCTTTTCGATGCAATACTGCGTCGATACCTGGCTGCGCAACGGCTCGCTGAGCGTCGCTGATTTCACGCCAGCGCGGGTCGCAGAACTCACTGAACCGGCTCGTCTGGCGCGCATATCCCTGCGCTGCTATACGCCGGAACAGGAAGCAGAAACACCGCCGGGCGATCGCCTGACACATGAAGTAACGCTTACCCTGCGCGATGGCCGCACGTTACAGGCAGGCCGCAAACTGGCGAAAGGCAGCAACAGCGAGCCGTTCAGTGACGCCGACAGACTGCGAAAATTCACTGATTGTTGCACCACGATGAGCAACGCCAGCGACCTTTTTCGTCAGCTCAACCGGCTTGAGGAGCAGGAGGATTTAGGTTTTTTAGCCCCGTTGTTGGGTGAATCTTTGCGGGACGGTGCGCAGGGTTGATTGCAGGAAAAACGGCGTGCCGGACATTTTTACGTGATGCCTCGCAGGAATGAAAATCCCGCGAAAATGCCCCTTTCTTACGTATGTGACAACGTCTATTCTCGCGGCTCAGGGAACTCAAGAAAGGCGATCTCAGTTACCTGAGGGTGCATAAATTTCCGCTGGAAAAGCAGCAGGCTTTGCTGGGTTATTGCTGGCGTGAAGAGAAAATTGAACTGTATCTTCTGAGCCTGGATTCGCATGAGAATTTCTATCAGGATCATAAAAATCACCGCAAAGGCGATTTGAAGATGATGAAGTAAAAAGCAATGCATTTGCATTGGCAATGCAAATGCATTACGCTGACAAAATTGCTCAAATAAGCATCATTATGGAGTCTCATTATGTCAGCCTCGGCACTATGGGGAATAAAATTCGAAGCCGAATCCAAAGTCACCCGCCGCTTCCAGACCACCATTCCGGCCACTATCCGTAAGGCATTAAATCTCACCGAAAATGATCGGATCCAGTACAAGATTTTGCCAGACGGGCAGGTGGTTATTTCGAGGCAACTCGAAGAAGCGGAAGACCCTGTTATCAGTGCTTTTCTCGGTTTTGTGGCAAAAGATATGCTCAATAACCCGGAAAATATGCAGCCGGTAACATTATCCCTGCATGAAAAAATCAATGTACTGACCGCCGGGATGGCTATCGATCTTGAGAGCCCGCTTTCTGACGATGACGAGTAAAGGATTATGCACAATCAGGCCATGGAGATTAACGGATGGACCCTTCTCGCTCATCCTCTGATCCTGCAACAAATACAGGCACTCACTGATCAGGTTGTTTTACTGCGCCGCAAAGATCCGGCAGGCTATAAAAGTAAGAACGCCACCAAACGGCTGGCTGCGATCAATAAGCTGATGTTTGACGTTATCCCGCAGGATCCGGCGCGTGTTGAATTCCGTCAGGGCGATACGTTAGGCGGGGAATTCTCACACTGGTTCAGGGCAAAATTCTTCCAGCAGTACCGTTTGTTTTTCCGCTACAATCTGAAAAGCCGGATCATTATTTACGCCTGGGTGAATGATGATAAAGAATTACGCGCCTACGAAAGCAAAACAGACGCATACCGGATGTTTCGCAAGATGTTGAAAAGCGGTGAACCGCCAGACAACTGGCAGGCACTTTGCGAGGCGTCAGGGAAGGTAGCGGCGGAAGAATTACCTTAGTCTCCCTCATACACGCCACAAAGCAAAAAGCCCGCAACCAGAAGGCCGCGGGCTTTTTACAGACGAAAAAAAACCTGCTTTAAAAAGCAGGTTTTTCAAATATGGTCGGCGAGAGAGGATTCGAACCTCCGACCCACTGGTCCCAAACCAGTTGCGCTACCAAGCTGCGCTACTCGCCGAATGGGGCGCATCTTACTGCGACCCCCTCAGAGCGTCAACGGCTTTTTATAACATCCGAACTGACTGCCCATAAATTATCCGATACGCCGCCAAAATAACCTACAGCTTCTGTTCTGTCTGCGGTTTTGCACACCAGTTATTCGCCGGATTAATACCACCGTCCGGCGACGTATAACCCAGACAGCCTAAAATCGAATCGAATAACTCAACGTGACGTTTCTTCGCACCGACCCGCTGCTGCGCCTGCAACTGCTCAAACGCCAGCTTGTGATCCGGTTGTTCGAGGAAACTGTCAGAAGCCCACACCATCATCGGCACGCGGAACTGCTCCGGTGGTGCCATCTCGCGCGGCGTACCGTGCAGATGCGAGTTCTCATCGATAGATTCGCCGTGATCGGAAGCGTAAAACACCAGCGCTTTCTTATCACGCAGTTGATCAATTACGCTGTCAATAAAAGTATCGGTGTACAACACGCTGTTATCGAAGGCATTAATCAGTTCCGCTTTGGTGCAGGTGTTGCTCTTACATTCCGGGGTATAGCGGGCATAACTGCGCGGATAACGCTGGGAATACAGATAGTGCGAGCCTTTGGTATGCAGGATCACCAGATGCTTGCCTTTCGGATGTGTTTTCAGTGATTGCTCTAACTCATTGACCAGCAACATGTCATCGACCGGCTTGCCATCGTTGCGTTTTTCCGAGGCGATAATTTCACGGAAGGAGAAATTATTGGTGTCAGCATTATTGTAGAACCACAGCTCGCTTTGCATCGCGAACAGCTCTGAGGTGAAGCCCAGTGATTTCATCACCGCAAAAATATTCTGTTCTTTCAGCGTACGCTGCGGATTATCCGCCGTGCCGCCTTCACGCACGAACATACAACGCAGTGACAACTTGGTGGCCGTATCGCAGGATGTCCCGCGAAACGCCACCAGGTTCTTCTCTTTGGACAGGCGCGGTGTGGTATCCCGCTCGTAGCCCAAAATCCCCATATGATCCCAGCGGGTGGTTTCACCTATGATAAACACCACGTAGGTATCGTCGATGTCAGCAGGTGCAACGTAAGTGAAGTTCTTCGCCGGATCAAAGTAATTACCGGCATCCTGACTTTCATCCACCTGCGTATAGGCATACAAACCCAGTGCAGCCAGCCAGTTAGACGGCAGATAGGAGTGCGCGACAACACCGCCGTAGCTTGGCAAATCGACGTTAGTTTTCTTCTCATTCACACTCTGCGCGTGATCCAGGGAACGCAGCGGCAACCACACCAGCAATGCCGCCGCCAGCAGCACCGCTAAAGGCAGCACACGCTGCCCCGGCGTTTTCATTTGTTCGATCAACGTCAGACGCAGATTATTTTTCCAGATGAGGAACAGCGGTACCGCGCTGACCAGCGCCATCCAGATAAACAGGTGATAACCAACGATCTCTTTGCTCAGATCGATATCGGTGGTCATCACCGACACCACGATGCCGTAGCCGATCACCACGTTGAACATCACCATGTAATAACTGGCGGCAACGGAAATCAGCACCAGCAAACTGGCGATAATGCGGAAGAACAGCCGCCCGCCCAGCGAGAGCAAGCGCAGAACAAAGAAGGTAAATAAGACGATGGCACAGACTTCGGTGACGGCCTGAACCAGTTCAGCCGACGTGAAATGATTGACCAATGCAGCAAAGCGGCGCTGGAACACAGAGACATTCAGAAAAATGCCAATGTAAATCGCTAACAATAAAGAGATATTTTGCTGCGATAGAGTCTTCACTCTATTCATGAAAAGTGACTTTCCTAACGTATTTTGAAAGATTTGGAATCATTGTGACATGTTTATGGCGGACTGGTTCACAGATTATGCTGAGAATGCGGTTTTATGCAGCTTTCTGGATTATTCCGCATGCGCAGCGACGTCGTATTTTCTTTCCGAATATTTTCTGTTGGTCTGTGGATACGCGCTGGCAATGCAAAAAGGAGGCCGAAGCCTCCTGAGATTTTTTGCTTTTATACATCACAACATTCCCCTGGTGAAGGCGTTGTGTATCAGAACATTATTTAACGTTCAGCGTGACGTCGATATTGCCACGGGTCGCGTTGGAGTACGGGCAAACCTGATGCGCTTTTGCCACCAGCGCTTCGGCTTCGCTGCGTTCAAAGCCCGGCAGGGTAATATCCAGCTGTACTTCGATGCCATAGCCGCCCGGGATAGCACCAATGCCTACCGCACCTTCGATTTTAGCGTCAGCAGGGATCTTAATTTTTTCCTGCGCGGCCACGGCTTTCAGTGCGCCGAGGAAACACGCGGAATAACCGGCGGCAAACAGTTGCTCAGGGTTGGTACCGCCACCCATACCGCCCATCTCTTTTGGTACGCCCAGTTTGACGTCAAGAACGCCGTCATCGGAAGTCGCACGGCCATCACGGCCACCGGTAGCGGATGCATGAGCACGATACACAACTTTTTCAATAGACATATTTCGTTCCTTATCTGTGATAAATACTTATTAGTTTCAAACGATTTAATCGCACACTACTTAATTAACTTTACCTAACGACCCGCAGAAGCACCTTCGGACTCGTCTGGTTAACACTCTTAAGACAATCAGCGCTACGCTTTATCCTGAAGTTTAGCCCGTAATACTTCGAGCTGCTGTTTCAGCGCCACGAGTTCGCCGATATCACATTCCGTCGCACACACAATGGCTTCGGGAATGTCCTGTGCTTTTTCACGTAGTGCCTTACCCGCATCAGTCAGGGAAATAATCACCTGGCGTTCATCTGCTTTGGCGCGCTGACGCACCAGTAAACCTGCCGCTTCAAGACGCTTTAACAGCGGCGTTAAGGTCGCCGAATCCAGAAACAGTTTTTCGCCGATTTCAGACACCGTGACTTCATCACGTTGCCACAGCACCAGCATCACCAGATATTGCGGATAAGTGAGCCCGAGTTCCCCGAGTAACTTACGGTAAACTTTATGCAGTGCCAGATTCGCAGAGTAAAGCGCGAAACACATCTGTTGATCCAGATGCAGCATGCGGTGTTGTGTTGGGTCGCTGTCTGTTTTCATGTTCATGCCGCCAATATATATAGTGCGCGATATTATCGCAAGCTATTTCCGTGAAAAAAATCAGCAGAAATCAGAAACCTTCAATTCGCTGCAACATATACGGATAAAACGGATTGGATGAAACCCGCATCAGTTGATCCATGCTCACCACCAGCGCGCCATTTTCTCCACGGGCAGCCAGTGTTCCCAGCCGGATGCCAAACTGCGCCGGACCTTGCGGATTGCGCCCGTACAGCGAATCGTCCGTCGGAAAAGGCAGCGAAACATGCGACAGCGAATAGAATTCCGACGGATAATTCAGGCCGAGTGGCGTAACTGACGTGCTGTTTTGCCCCGCCGCAGTGGTTTTCGCGACAGCGGCGGCATCGTCCGGCGAGGCATTGGTGATAACCGTCGTCTGATAAGCGCGCGGGGGCTCAGGCAACAGGCGCTCTGCTGCTGTTTCAGAGGAAGGACGCAGCAGCGGGCCGACATAGGCACTGCGGTTGATATCAAACAGAACCAGCTGGCTGCCATTGGCGGGAAGCTGATTAAACAACGCCGTCACCACGGCACGGGAACTGACGGTGGAGTCAACAACCGACTGAAACGCCAGCAGCGGTGGCAACTGCGCCAGCTTGCCGGATTGCGCATCCTTGCTGATCTGCTGCTGCAAAACATGGGTGAGCAGATAGGACTGACGGGCGGCTTTCACCGGAAAAGAATTGTATTTAAACGGATTAAATTCCGGCATCAGGTTCAGCCAGGCGGTTTTGGCAAAGGCCGGGAAAATTGCCGGCCAGCCCGCATATCCGGCAAAGCGCGCAAAACTGGTCACGCCAATCATCGGGGAAATCAGCACCACACGCGAAGGCTTCGCCAGCGCAGGGTCATCAAGGGAATCCAGCGTGTATTTCATCGCCAGCGCCCCGCCGTTGGAGAAACCCACCAGTTGCAGCGGTACATCTGTCCCGGCTGCGCGACGCGCCTCACGTACCGCCAGCCGCGTTGCCGCCAGCCACTGTTCCCAGTCCACCCGCGTCAGGCCGCCGGGCACGGTGCCATGACCGGGCAGGCGGATACCGACAACCACAAATCCGCGGCGACGATAATCCTGCGCAATATGCCGCAGGCTGTAAGGGGAATCGGTCAGACCGTGTAACAGCACCACTGCACCGGCTGGCTTACCGTCGGGCATCAGCTCATAAGAGCGGTTCCAGTCCTGTGCAAAATGCTCGGGATAAATCGGGCTCCGATCGTAATAGCGGTTAAGCGGAATACGATCTTCTCTGTCGAGTTTGTCCGTCACCTGCTGCTTCACTTCAACAAACGCCTGCTGCTCCGCGCGCAGATACGCCGGCCAGTCGCTCTTATCCAGTTGCTCCGTACTCAGTTCGTCCGGCACCAGTTTGTGCCACGGTTCAAGCGGCGGCCCTTGTAAGGCGTCATAAGTACGCACAGCCAAAAGCGTGATAATCACCAGAACCAGCGCCAGTAACAGCTTTTTCAGGCGTTCAGAGAGATGACGAAGTTGCATTAAATAGGGGTTTCCTCTGGCCAATGCTGAGCGCTATGCACCAGCCTGATGATTTGAATTTCGGTGTCAGTCACGCGATATACCATCCTGAAATGCTTACGGATAATACATTCTCTGGTTCCGGTAACGCGTCCTGCTGCATACATGTCGGGACTTAGTAAAATGCGCTCTGCTGCGGCATCAAAATCATCATCCAGCTCAATAGCGGCATGAGGATTCTCACCCGCGACATAACTGAATATATGCTCGCGATCATCCTGCGCGTGTGGTTTCCATACCAGCATTTTGGTCATTCGTTACTTTTCCTGTTCCTTAAGTAACGCGGCTTTCCGGGCTGCAAACTCAGCCTTCACTTGTTCGTGAGGAATGACGGGGCGCGGATCATCCAGTGATTCCTGAACCCGTTTCCTGAACCACAGATCATAGGTGGCTTCATCCATCGCGGCAGCTTCATGCGCCCTTTTTAGCGCTGCCGACCGGTCGGGGCGAGTTCCTTTACCGCTCCCTACAGGATCATAGTCGGTAATATCCACTTCGAACTGGTTTATGCCCATGTCTTTTAAATAAGCCGCCAGCGTGTCGAAACGCTTGAAAACCCGCACTTTACCGCTACGTTGTGCGATAAGGGTCCGCTGATGTTCGCCGTATCTGATCATTATTATCCATCCTCCCTGTTGTGCGACCACGCTGAGCTGGCTGACCGCGCCAGCTTCTGCCAGACAAATTAATGTTGAATGGTCGATAGTTTCTTTAGACATATCCCTGCCAGCCTTTCTGCAAATAATAATAAATCATCGGTTCATACAACTATATACCGATATCTCTACTGAGCCAGATTTATCTTTTTGATGCGAGCCATCGCGCAAATTTTCGCCCCATTTTTGTTCAGTTGCATTCCGTCCGTGGTGCAACAAATATACAGACCGGTCATACAACAAAACATAAACCCAACAATATCAATAGATAATGATGTGGCACAGGCTTTGCTTAGATGAATTCAATCTTGTATACCAGATGGGATTCACAATATGGCTTCAGCTTCAGAAACAGTCGCATCACCTTTTCGCGGTTTTACCTTGCGGGAATGGCAGCAGCATTACCGCAGTGCGCCCGACAGCCTGCGCACTACGCTTTCCCTGGTGTTGGGGAGCCTGAGTGACACAGACAATGCCTGGATTTATCTCGCCACGGCAGAACAGCTTGAAGCACAAATCACCCGTCTTGAAACCCTGCGCGATCAGGCTGAAGGCTCCCTGAGCGCCCTGCCGCTGTTTGGCGTGCCGTTCGCCGTCAAAGACAATATGGATATCGCTGGCTGGCCGACCACGGCGGCCTGCCCTGCGTTTGCTTATACCGCAGAAGCGGATGCCACCGTCATCGCCAATCTGAAAGCCAAAGGCGCGGTGGTGATTGGCAAAACTAATCTCGATCAGTTCGCCACCGGCCTGGTCGGCACCCGCTCGCCGTACGGCGCGGTGCGCAATACGTTCAATCCTGATTACGTCAGTGGCGGCTCAAGCTCGGGTTCGGCTTCCGTTCTGGCCCGCGGTCTGGTGGCGTTTTCGCTGGGCACCGACACCGCCGGTTCCGGTCGCGTTCCGGCGGGCTTTAACAATGTTGTCGGGCTGAAACCGACCAAAGGCTGGCTGTCGAATACCGGTGTGGTTCCGGCCTGTCGCCTCAACGATGCCGTCTCGATTTTCGCCCTGACCGTCGCCGATGCCCAAACCGTGGCCCATGCCGCAGGCGGATATGACGCCGCCGATGCCTATTCGCGTAAAAATCCGCATACCGCGCCGGTGGCTTTTTCCGCACAGCCGCGCATCGCCATGCCTGACCGTCTGGAATTTTTTGGGGACGATCTGGCACAGGCCGCTTTCAGTGAGGCGCTGGATCGCCTGCGCCACCATGGTGCCACGCTGGAAACGATTGATTTCACGCCGTTCCGCGAACTGGCTGAGCAGTTGTATTACGGCGCTTGGGTGGCAGAACGCACCGTGGCGGTCGGCGAAATTTTTGAAGAAAGCCCGGAAGCAATGGATCCGGTCGTACGCGGGATTGTCGCCAATGGCCTGAACTACACCGCCTGCGATGCCTGGCGCGCTGAATACTTACGGGCGGAGCTGGCACGCAAAATTAATCTGGCACTGGAAGGGTTTGACGCGCTGGTAGTGCCGACGTCGCCGACCATCCGCACCCAGGAAGAGCTGGTTCGGGAACCGGTGCTCTACAACTCGCAGTTCGGTATTTACACCAACTTCACTAATCTGGCGGATTTGTCGGCGCTGGCGCTGCCTTGCAGCCTGCGCGCCGACGGCCTGCCCGCCGGGATCACGCTGATCGCTCCGGCCTGGCATGACGACGCACTGGCCAGTTTTGGGCGTCAGTGGCAGCGCAGCCTGAGCCTGCCGCTTGGCGCGACCGGGCTTACGATGAAACCTGAAGAATTCATGACATCCGCGCCGGTCAGTGCCGCCAGCGTGCGCGTTGCCGTGGTCGGCGCTCATCTGACCGGCATGCCGCTGAATTTCCAGCTCACCAGCCGCCACGCGGTACGCGTCGAACAAACCACCACTGCTGCCACCTACAAACTCTTCGCCCTCGCCAACACTAAACCGCCGAAGCCGGGGCTGGTGCGGGCTGAGAGCGGCAGCGCAATTATCGTCGAATTGTGGGATATCCCGCTGGCGCGCTTTGGGGAATTCGTCGCTGAAATCCCGGCACCGCTGGGGATCGGTTCTCTCGAACTGGCCGATGGCCGCATCGTGAAAGGCTTTATCTGCGAGCCATGGGCGACTGGCGGAGCCACGGATATCACCGCGTTTGGCGGCTGGAGAAGTTACATCCAGAGTCTGAATTCATCACCGGTAAAAAGCTGAGGAACGCACATGTTTACCACCGTTTTAATTGCTAACCGTGGCGAAATCGCCTGCCGTGCGATCCGCACGCTGAAACGTCTGGGCGTCACCAGCGTCGCGGTATATTCCGACGCTGACCGCAATGCCCCGCACGTCACACAGGCGGATATCGCCATCGCGCTGGGCGGCGAAAAGGCCAGCGAAAGCTACCTGATGATCGACAAAATTCTGGCCGCCGCAAAAGAAACCGGCGCGCAGGCAATTTATCCGGGGTACGGCTTTTTATCCGAAAGCACAGAGTTCGCCGATGCCTGCGAAGCAGCGGGCATTGCGTTTATCGGCCCGACCGCCGGACAAATCCGCGAGTTTGGCCTCAAGCACCGCGCCCGCGAATTAGCCGGTGCCGCGAATGTGCCGATGACGCCGGGCACCGGTTTGCTCGACAGCATTGATGACGCGGTGAAAGCTGCCGCCGAAATTGGTTATCCCATCATGCTGAAAAGCACCGCAGGCGGCGGGGGCATTGGTCTGACGCGCTGTGATAACGAAGAGGCATTGCGTGCCGCATGGGATAGCGTGAAACGTCTCGGCGAGCAGTTTTTCCGTGATGCCGGTGTGTTTCTGGAACGCTTTGTCGATCGCGCCCGCCACGTTGAAGTGCAGATTTTCGGCGACGGTAAAGGCCGCGTGGTGGCCCTCGGCGAGCGTGACTGTTCGTTGCAACGCCGCAATCAGAAAGTGGTGGAAGAAACCCCTGCGCCGGATCTGCCGCAGGCCAGCCGCGAAGCATTGCATCGCGCCGCCGTGCAGCTCGGCAAATCGGTGAACTACCGCAGCGCCGGTACGGTTGAATTTATCTATGACGCCGCGCGCGACGAATTTTATTTTCTCGAAGTAAACACCCGTTTGCAGGTTGAGCATCCGGTCACCGAAATGGTCACCGGTCTGGACTTGATCGAATGCATGCTGAACGTCGCCGCCGGTGAATCGCCGGACTGGCCAGCAATGGAAAAAGCCCCGCAGGGCGCATCGATGGAAGTGCGTATTTACGCAGAAGATCCGCTGAAGAATTTCCAGCCAAGCCCCGGCGTGCTGACCGAAGTGTTTTTCCCCGAAGACGTCCGCGTCGATGGCTGGGTGTCTACCGGCAGTGAAGTGTCGGCGTTTTACGACCCGATGATCGCCAAGCTGATTGTGCATGGCACCGACCGGCAGGACGCACTGGCGAAAATGTCCGTCGCGCTGGCCGCCACCCGCCTGCACGGTATCGCTACCAACATTGATTATCTGCGTCAGGTCGTCGCCACGCCGGTGTTCCGCGACGCCAAAATGTGGACGCGCATGCTCGACAGTTTTGACTACTCGCCCAACGCCATCGAAGTGATCGCGCCCGGCACTTACAGCAGTGTGCAGGATTATCCGGGACGTCTCGGTTACTGGGATATCGGCGTGCCGCCGTCCGGCCCGATGGACGATTTTGCCTTCCGTCTCGCCAACCGCATTGTCGGCAATCATCCGGATGCCGCCGGTCTGGAATTCACGTTGCAGGGACCCACACTGCGTTTCCATTGCGACGCCGTTATCGCACTGACCGGCGCACGCTGCCCGGCAACGCTTGATGACGAAGCTGTTTCTTACTGGCAGCCGGTGGATGTGAAAGCCGGTCAGACACTGACACTTGGCCGCGCCACACAGGGTTGCCGCACCTATCTCGCCGTGCGTAACGGTTTCGACGTGCCGGTGTATCTCGGCAGCCGGTCGACCTTTGCACTCGGGCAGTTTGGCGGGCACGCCGGTCGCACGTTACGCGTCGCCGATATGCTGACTGTTTCACAGCCGGAACTCGCGGCCTGCACCACGCCCGCGCCGGTCGGTTTACCGCAGGCAGCCGAAAATATCGTGCCGCCTTACGGCGACATCTGGAATATCGGCGTGCTTTACGGGCCGCACGGTGCGCCGGATTTCTTCACCAAAGACGCCATCGATACGTTCTTCGCCGCAGAATGGCAGGTGCACTACAACTCCAACCGTCTCGGCGTGCGGCTGGTCGGTCCGAAACCGCAATGGGCGCGGCAGGACGGCGGCGAAGCCGGTCTGCATCCGTCGAATGTGCATGACTGCGAATACGCCATCGGCGCGATTAATTTCACCGGCGATTTCCCGGTGATTCTGACCCGCGACGGGCCAAGCCTCGGCGGTTTCGTCTGCCCGGTAACCATCGCCAAAGCCGAACTGTGGAAAGTCGGACAGGTGAAACCGGGCGATAAAATCCGTTTCCATCCGATCAGTTTTGAACAGGCGCAGGCGCTGGAACGGGCGCAACAAGGCACGCTCGATTCGCTGATGCCAGTCAACGCGATGGCGCTGCCGGTGCCATCCCTGCTGCCGGACACCACCGCATCCGCCACCATTCTTGCGGCATTACCGGCCACGGCAGAACGCCCTTCGGTGGAATACCGTCAGGCGGGCGACGGCTACGTGCTGATTGAGTACGGCGACAACGTGCTGGATCTGGCGTTACGCATGCGCATTTATCTGCTGATGAATGCCATCAAAGCCGCCGGTCAGCAGGGCATTGAGGAACTGTCACCGGGCGTGCGTTCGCTGCAAATCCGCTACGACAGCCGCGTGCTGCATCAGACGGCGCTGCTGCAACATTTACTGACGCTGGAAAACAGCCTGGCCGATATCAGCCAGCTCAAAATCCCGACCCGTATCGTGCACATGCCGATGGCGTTTGAAGATTCCGCCACGCTCGGCGCGGTCGAACGCTATCAGCAAACCGTGCGCGCAGAAGCACCGTGGCTGCCGAATAACGTCGATTTCATCCAGCGCACCAACGGGCTGGCGAGCCGTGAAGACGTGAAAAACATCATTTTCGACGCCAGCTATCTGATCCTCGGGCTGGGGGATGTGTATCTCGGCGCACCGTGCGCGGTGCCGGTCGATCCGCGCCATCGCCTGCTGAGCTCCAAATACAACCCGGCGCGCACGTTTACCGCCGAAGGCACGGTCGGTATCGGCGGCATGTACATGTGCATTTATGGCATGGATTCGCCGGGCGGCTATCAGCTGGTCGGGCGCACGCTGCCGATCTGGAACAAGTTCCTGAAAAACGAGCAGTTCAAAAACGGCGAGCCGTGGCTGCTGCACTTCTTCGATCAGGTGCGGTTCTATGAAGTCACCGAAGCCGAGCTGGACATTCAGCGCGAAGCCTTCCGCGAAGGACGGGCGCAAATCCGCATCGAAGAGACGGAATTTGATTTTGCGCACTATACGCAATTTCTCGCCGACAACGCCGCCGACATTGCTGATTTCCGCACCCGGCAAACCGACGCTTTTACCCGCGAAGTGGCGCACTGGCATGAGGCTGAAAGCGCCGCGGTGGAAGCAGCAGCCAATGCCGTGCAGTTAGAGGAAGACGACGCGGATCAGGACGGCCATTTAGTCAGCGCTGACCTTAACGGCAACGTCTGGAAAATCCTGGTACAGCCGGGCCAGCAGGTCGAAGAAGGCCAGCCGCTGATCGTCGTCGAAGCCATGAAAATGGAACTGTCGGTGAACGCGCCGTGCGCCGGTACCGTCCTGAAAATCAGTTGCCAGCAAGGCCGTCCGGTCGGGCCAGGTGATGCGTTGTTGTGGCTGGACACAGCCGTTTAAAACTATCGGGAATAACAGGGAATATTTCATGCAACTCACGGGACCTAAATCTTCACGCAGTAAAAGCCGCCCGGAAGGGCTGGCGGAACGCATTTATCAGCAGCTGAAAGACGACATTTTCAGCTTCCGCCTGCTGCCCGGTGACCGGTTCAGCGAAAACGACATCGCTGACCGCATGGAAGTCAGCCGCACACCGGTACGTCAGGCGCTGTTCTGGCTGGAACATGAAGGCTATGTCGAAGTGTTTTTCCGCAGTGGCTGGCAGGTTCGCCCGTTCGATTTCGACTTTTTCGAGCAGTTGTACGATCTGCGTATCGTGCTGGAACTGGAAGCAGTGAAACGTCTGTGTGCGTTGCCGCCAGCCGCTCAGCCCTTACAACTGGCTGAACTGAAAGCGTTCTGGATCGATCAGCCGCAACTGCAAGATGGTCAGGTGGTCTCGCGTTATGACGAGGAGTTTCACATGACGCTGGTGGCCGCGGCGGGTAATGCCGAAATGGCGCGAATCCACCGCGAGCTGACGGAGAAAATCCGCATCATCCGGCGGCTGGATTTCACCAAAGGTGAGCGGGTTAACGCCACCTATAAAGAACACGCGAGCATTTTGCTCGCCATCATCCAACAACAAACCGAGGAGGCACAGCACCAGTTACACGATCATATTGCCGTCAGTAAGGCCGAGGTACGCAAAATTACTCTGCACATGTTGCACCGGGCCCGGGCGGAGAGTGACGAGGGCAACCCGTCATGACTTTTTTAAATGTTTTTTCGACTTTCTACATACCAGCGTTCTCTTAACTTTTCTTCAGAGGGTACATCTATGCAACGTCGACGTTTTATTAAAGCCTTTGCTCTTTCCGCTACCGTAGTCAGCATGGGCTTAGCCTGGAGCGCGCAGGCAGCCGAGACCATCAAAGTCGGTATTATGCATTCGCTTTCCGGCACCATGGCCATTTCAGAAACTCCGCTGAAAGACATCGCGCTGATGACCATTGACGACATCAACGCCAAAGGTGGCGTGCTCGGCAAAAAGCTCGAGCCGGTGGTGGTCGATCCAGCCTCCAACTGGCCGCTGTTCGCTGAGAAAGCCCGCCAGTTGCTGACGCAGGATAAAGTCGCGGTGGTGTTTGGTTGCTGGACGTCGGTGTCGCGTAAATCTGTGCTGCCGGTGTTTGAAGAACTGAACGGCCTGCTGTTCTATCCGGTGCAGTACGAAGGCGAAGAAATGTCGCCAAACGTGTTCTACACCGGTGCCGCGCCTAACCAACAGGCGATCCCGGCGGTGGAATACCTGATGAGTGAAGACGGCGGTGCGGCCAAACGCTTCTTCCTGCTCGGCACCGATTATGTCTATCCGCGTACCACCAACAAAATTCTGCGCGCCTTCCTGCATTCCAAAGGCGTGAAAGACAGCGACATCGAAGAAGTCTATACGCCGTTCGGTTACAGCGATTATCAGACCATCGTTTCCAACATTAAGAAATTCTCCGCTGGCGGCAAAACTGCGGTGATCTCCACCATCAACGGCGATTCCAACGTGCCGTTCTACAAAGAGCTGGCGAATCAGGGCGTGAAAGCGACGGATGTGCCGGTGGTGGCGTTCTCGGTCGGTGAAGAAGAACTGCGCGGTATCGACACCAAACCGCTGGTCGGTGACCTTGCGGCGTGGAACTACTTCCAGTCGGTTGATAACCCGACCAACAAGAAATTCGTGGCTGAATGGAAGGCTTACGCGAAGGCGCACAAACTGCCAAACGCCGATAACGCGGTGACCAACGACCCGATGGAGGCGACCTATGTCGGCATCCATATGTGGGCGCAGGCGGTGGAAAAAGCCGGTACGACGGATGTGGATAAAGTCCGCGCCGCGATGGCCGGACAGACCTTCGCTGCACCGTCCGGCTTCACGCTGACCATGGATAAAACCAATCATCACCTGCACAAACCGGTAATGATCGGCGAAATCGAATCCAACGGTCAGTTCAACGTGGTCTGGCAGACCGACAAACCAATCCGCGCCCAGCCGTGGAGCCCGTACATCGCGGGTAACGATAAAAAGCCAGATACCCCGGTAAAAACGACTAACTGATTGCTTTAGCTCCTTCTTGCGAAGGGGAGGGCTGGGGTGGGGTATTAATGGCAACTGTGTTGTTTGCAAAACCCCCTCCCCGCCTCCCCCTTCGCAGGGGGAGGAGCAAACCAGCATCAACTTTATGCGGCGAGAACATTATGAGAATCCTCATCCGATCACTGCTTTTCCTGCTTTGTTGCCTTCCGTTGCTGGCAGAGGCGGGTGCGGCGAATGACTTTGCTGCCGCCAGCCGCAGCCAGCAGGCCACGTTATTACAGCAATGGGCGGCAGACCCGCAGCCGGAAAGGCTGCCACTGCTCGAGGCACTGAAGCAGGAAAACGTCGTCATCGACGAAGCAAAACATGCGTTTGCGCAAAATGGCGATCAACTGACGCCGCTGGAAGGCGACGTTAAACCGCAGGGTGACACCAAAAAAGTCTGGCTGAACAACCGCCTGCGTATTCTGATTGCCAATGCGCTTTCCGCACACCGTCTGGTGAGCACCGACAGCGCGGTCCGTTTACAGGCCGCCAAAGCCTTACAGCGCGAAGCGCAGGCCGATCAGTTGCCGCTGCTGACCCGTCGTCTTGAACGGGAAAAAGACAGCACCGTTCACGACGCCCTTTCCATCGCGCTGGCAAATTTACAACTGGCTGATGCCAGTCCGCAGGTGCGCCTGAAAGCCGTTGAACTGCTCGGCACGTCGGGCGATCCGGATACTCAGGGCCGCCTGCAAAGCCTGACGGATCCGAAAACCGAGCCTGATGCCACGGTGCGTAATGCCGCGCTCGCCAGCCTGAAAGCGGTGCAGCATCGCCTGATGATTGGCGATTTACTGGGTCAGGCGTTTACCGGCTTATCGCTCGGCTCGATTCTGCTGCTGGCCGCACTCGGACTGGCGATCACATACGGTTTGCTGGGTGTGATTAACATGGCACACGGCGAGATGTTAATGCTCGGCTCTTACTCGACTTACATGGTGCAGTCGCTGTTTCAGCACTATGCCCCTGGCCTGCTGGCGCTGTATCCGCTGGTGGCACTGCCGGTGGCCTTTTTCATTACGGCGGGGATTGGCATGGCACTGGAGCGCACGGTCATCCGCCATTTATACGGTCGTCCGCTGGAAACGCTGCTGGCGACCTGGGGCATCAGCCTGATCCTTATTCAGGGCGTACGTATGCTGTTTGGTGCGCAGAACGTCGAAGTGGCGAATCCCGGCTGGCTCTCCGGCGGTATTCAGTTGCTGCCGAATCTGGTGCTGCCGTACAACCGCATCGCGGTGATCATCTTCGTGTTGCTGGTGCTCGGCCTGACCTGGCTGCTGCTCAATAAAACCCGGCTGGGCATGAACGTACGCGCCGTCACCCAGAACCGCGCCATGGCGGCCTGCTGTGGGGTGCCCACCGGGCGCGTCGATATGCTGGCGTTCGGCCTCGGTTCCGGCATTGCCGGTTTAGGTGGCGTGGCATTATCGCAGCTCAGTAACGTCGGCCCGGAACTCGGTCAGGGCTACATCATCGACTCCTTCCTGGTGGTGGTACTTGGCGGTGTCGGACAACTGGCGGGCACCGTGGTGGCGGCCTTTGGTCTGGGCATCGTGAACAAAATTCTTGAGCCGGAAATCGGCGCAGTACTGGGGAAAATCCTGATCCTCGCGCTGATTATCCTGTTTATTCAGAAACGTCCTCAGGGACTCTTCGCCTTCAAAGGCAGGGTGATTGACTGATGAGCCAGCCTCTGACGATTACCGGCGTACAAAAAGCGCCTAAGATTGCGATTTCGGTGGGCACGCTGGTGCTCATCTTCCTGATTGTGATGCCGTTTCTGGCGCTGTTGCCCGCCGGTAATCCGCTGGCGATCTCCACGTACACGCTGACGCTGATCGGCAAGATCCTCTGTTATGCGATCGTGGCGATCGCGCTCGATCTGGTCTGGGGTTATGCCGGTTTGCTGTCGCTCGGCCACGGGCTGTTTTTCGCCCTCGGCGGTTATGCGATGGGCATGTATTTAATGCGGCAGGCCGCAGGCAGCGGATTGCCGGATTTTATGTCGTTTCTGTCGTGGACCGAGTTGCCGTGGTTCTGGGCAGGTACGCAGCATTTCGCCTGGGCGCTGTGCCTGATTGTGCTGGTGCCCGGCGCGCTGGCGTTTGTGTTCGGCTATTTCGCCTTCCGTTCAAAAATCAAAGGCGTCTATTTTTCGATCATGACGCAGGCGCTGACGTACGCCGGTATGTTGCTGTTTTTCCGCAATGAAACCGGTTTTGGCGGCAATAACGGTTTCACCGGTTTTACCACCCTGCTCGGCTTTCCGGTCACCGCCACCGGCACCCGCGTGGGATTATTTTTAGCCACGGTTCTGGTGCTGGTCGCCAGTCTGGCGCTGGGCTTTGCGCTGGCGAGAAGTAAATATGGCCGCGTGCTGACGGCAGTGCGTGACGCTGAGAACCGGCTGATTTTCTGCGGTTACGATCCGAAAGGTTTCAAGCTGTTCGTCTGGACGATTTCCGCCATGCTGTGCGGTCTGGCGGGTGCGCTGTACGTGCCGCAGGTCGGCATTATCAACCCGGGCGAAATGTCGCCGACCAACTCCATCGAAGCCGCCATCTGGGTGGCACTCGGCGGACGCGGCACGCTGATCGGCCCGGTTATTGGCGCAGGCATCGTGAATGGCGCGAAAAGCTGGTTCACCGTCGCCATTCCCGAATACTGGCAATTTGTGCTCGGCGGCATGTTTATTCTGGTGACACTGTTCCTGCCGCAAGGCGTGATTGGCCTGCTGCGCAAGAGGAAATCCTGATGACCATGACCGAAGACCTGTTTACCCAACCGCAGCGGGCGGACCGGCACCGCGAACAAACTGACCCGATTTTGCAACTGGAAAACATCAACGTCAGCTTTGACGGCTTTAAGGCGCTGACCAATTTGTCGCTGAACATCGGCGTCGGCGAATTACGCTGCGTGATCGGCCCGAACGGCGCGGGGAAAACCACGCTGATGGACGTGATCACCGGCAAAACCCGACCGCAAAGTGGTCGTGTTTTTTACGACCAGCGTACCGATCTGACGAAACTGGATCCGGTGCAAATTGCGCAGTCAGGCATCGGGCGGAAATTCCAGAAACCGACGGTATTTGAAGCGCTGACGGTATTCGAAAATCTGGAAATCGCGCAGAAAACCAATAAATCGGTATGGGCGTGTCTGCGCGCAAAAATGAACAGCGAGCAGCGTGACCGTATCGATGAAATGCTTGGCACGCTGCGCCTCGCCGCTGAGCGCCACCGACCGGCGGGCCTGCTTTCGCACGGTCAGAAACAGTTTCTGGAAATCGGTATGTTGCTGGTGCAGGAACCGCATCTGTTACTGCTCGATGAACCGGCGGCAGGCATGACCGATGCCGAAACCGAATACACCGCAGAACTGTTCAAACAACTGGCTGGCAGGCATTCGCTGATGGTGGTCGAGCACGATATGGGGTTTGTGGAAACCATCGCTGACCACGTCACCGTGCTGCATCAGGGTCAGGTGCTGGCTGAAGGCTCGCTGCGTGAAGTGCAGGCCAACGAGCAGGTTATCGACGTGTATTTAGGGCGCTGAGGAGTCGCATTATGTTGCAGGTAAATGAACTGAATCAGTTTTACGGCGGCAGCCACATTCTGCGCGGCCTGTCTTTTGAGGCAAAAATCGGCGAAGTGACGTGCCTGCTCGGGCGTAATGGCGTCGGAAAAACCACGCTGCTCAAATGCCTGATGGGGCTGATACCGGCGAAATCCGGCACCATCACCTGGCAGGATCAGGTGATCAATTCCCGCAAACCGCACCAGCGTGTACAGGCGGGCATTGCCTATGTCCCGCAGGGACGCGAAATTTTTCCGCGTCTGACCGTGGAAGAAAATCTGCTGATGGGGCTGTCGCGTTTTTCCGGCAGCAATGCTAAACAGGTGCCGGATGAAATCTACCATCTGTTCCCGATCCTGCTGGAAATGAAGCATCGCCGCGGCGGGGATTTGTCCGGCGGCCAGCAGCAACAACTGGCGATTGGCCGTGCGCTGGCCTGCAAACCGAATCTCCTGATCCTCGACGAACCGACCGAAGGCATTCAGCCGTCGGTGATTAAGGAAATCGGTGCGGTGATCAAACAGCTCGCCGCCCGCGGTGACATGGCAATCCTGCTGGTCGAACAATTCTACGATTTCGCCGCCGAACTGGCCGACAGCTATCTGGTGATGTCGCGCGGCAGCATTGTGAAACGCGGGCGCGGGGCAGAAATGGAGGCGGAAGGCGTGCGCGGGCTGGTGGCGATTTAGTCCCTGATCAAGTAACGCTCGCTAATTCATCCCTTCAGGTCTACCATAAACCTAACTGCTAGGTTTATGGATAAACTCATGCCCACAATTCTCCGCTTTTCAGGATGGTTGATTATGGTTTACAGCCATGATCACCTGCCACGCCATGTTCATTTACGACGCGGAGATCAAAGCTTTGTTTCGTTACTTAGAAGCAAATATCGTCACGCTCAATGCTGAATGGGAGAAGATCCATGGCACCAATGACACGATTTGATGCGGCGTTAAAGCGCGGGGAGCAAACGGCTAATGACCCTTCCCGCCCTGTTTCGGTCGAATACCGTCCTGAACAACATGCCTTTATGATCATGCACGGCAACGGCGTCGGGTATCTTATTAACATTGATTTGATTGAAGAACTTCAGCACGCGACGCAGGAACAACTGAACACCGCAGCAGTCGATGGTTTCAGCAAAGCACTGCGTATTCCGGCCTGTAATGTGGATATTTACCTGCCGGGATTACTTGCAAAAATTCTTTTTGATGCCAGCGACTTACAGAAAATTGTTGCCTCAATTAACGGTGCCATGCGCAGCGCCGTTAAAGCCAGTGCCAGCCGGGAAAATGGTAAAAAAGGCGGACGTCCGCGTAAAAATACAGAGTTACGTTAATGCCCAAAATCAAAAGTCAGGAAGCTCTGATGCGTCAGCGCAAGCGCTGGATCATGCTGGCGGTGCTGTTGGCGGTGATCGCCGCAGGCCATCAGTGGTGGAAACAAGGGAAACTCGTCTCCGAGCAATGGAGCCCGAACAAACAGTATGTGGTGCGCGAGTATAAAACTTTCGAATTTATTCCGCGCATGACCATGCCGGGCGACGGCGGGCATTATTCCGGCTATATGCGTGTCTACAACCGCGACGGCAAACAATTTTACGAAGAGTATTCCGGCCTGCTCGACTTTATCGAAGGACCGTTCTGGGCGAAGGAAGGCGTTTACTGGATGGGTAATGATAATCAGGACATCGTACGGTTGCCGACGTCGCCGGTGGAGTGATTAACAGACACAAAAAAGCCGCGACTTGCGCGGCTTTTCACATCTCAACCTAAGGTCGACACCTTAGCTTCTGACTTTACGGTAGATAAACAGTACGACGATCGCACCAATCACGGCGACCACGAAGCTGCCGAAGTTGAATCCGTCTACGCGACCAAAACCGAAGAAAGTACTGATATAACCACCCACAACGGCACCTACAACACCCAGGACTACGGTCAGAATGAATCCGCCGCCATCTTTGCCCGGCATGATCCATTTCGCCAGAATACCTGCAATCAGACCAAAGATAATCCAGGATAAAATTCCCATTTTCGACTCCTCCGAATAAATTTCCGTTACCGTGAATATTGTTCAGCCAAATTAGCCAAACAAGAGCAGAACGTTTCAGGCTCTGCGAGCAGAACGTGTGTTTTGCACGAACGCCCTCTTCTTGAACTGCAGATAAAGTCTAGCACCCTTTCTACAAAACCGCCCAAAATCAGCAGGAAGGGAAGAAATGCAGAGAAACCTAAGGCAGTTTCAGGCTGTGTCAGCACGAATGCGGTTTCGTCAGCTACCCGCATTCGCACGTAAAATCGCGTAAAAAGTAGACCAAATATTTTGAACAAGATACTCAAATCAATCCGTTTTTCATCTCCGGGTATCACGCCTATTATACATTCATCGAAAGGCAACCACCTTTCACTCTCATAACCTGAATGGATAAATCATCATGAAAAACGTCAAAATTTTTGCTGTAGCTGCAACCCTTTCCCTGATTTCTTTCGGCAGCTTCGCGGCTCAGCAGATTACTCAGCCATCAAGTGACATGCAGAAAATTGGGGTGATTTCCGCCGCCAACTCCACCTCTATCAGTGGCCTGGAAGCGAAACTTTCACAACAAGCGAAAGATGCCGGTGCCTCTTCTTACCGCATCATCTCCGTGACCGGGAACAACAAACTGCACGCTGACGCTGAAATCTACAAATAATCGTCTGCGAGAAAACCCTCTGAAAAGCCTGTGGAAGCCCGACTTCCACAGGCTTTTTTATTTGCCAGTATTTTTATGCCGAATTTCATTTAAATTCGCGATTGCATCTCTGCCGTCCGCTTCACTATTCTGGTTTTTTCGCTCATCAGGAAAAGCCAATGACCGTTACCGAATCCCTGCTTTCTTACGCGCTTGCCGCTGGCATTTTAACCCTCACCCCCGGTCTCGATACCGCACTGGTGCTGCGCACTGCCGCCAGTCAGGGCAGTAAAAAGGCGCTGTCCACCGCTTTTGGCATCAGCACCGGTTGTCTGGTCTGGGGCGCGATGGTAGCACTTGGCCTTGGCGCCGTGCTCGCTGCCTCTGAAATCGCCTTCAATGTCTTGAAATGGATCGGTGCCGCGTATCTGGCCTGGCTCGGCCTGCAGATGTTGTTCAAACCCCGCAACGAAATGAACATGGATGCGCCGCAAAGCCGCCGCACCGCCTTACGCATCGGGAACTCGCCGTTCGTTAAAGGCCTTTTTGGCAACGTGCTTAACCCGAAAGTCGGTGTGTTTTATGTCTCTTTCCTGCCGCAGTTCGTCGCCACCGGCTATCCGGTCGGGCCGTACATTTTCGGCCTCGCCGCCATGCATGCGGTGATCGGGACGTTATGGTCGGTCACCATGATTTCGGCCACCCGCCCGCTGTCGCGCTGGTTGCGCCGTCCGGCAGTGGTCAGAACGCTGGACCGGCTCACCGGCACCGTGTTTATCGCTTTTGCAGTTCGCCTCGCTACGACAAAACGTTAACGGAAAAAGGAAAAATGTCATGAAGACTCGTCTCACCCATGCCCCGACCGAAAGCGATCTCGAGGAGATCAAAACGGCACTGCGGGATTTCAACAGAAACTTTATCCCGAAACCGACCTTCCGCGAGTTAGGCATTTTCGTGGAAGATGAGAATGGCAAGAAACTGGCCGGTATCGTGGCTGAAACCGTCGGCTACTGGATGTACATAAAGATGCTGTGGGTCGATGAAACGCTGCGCGGCAAAGATGTCGGCACGCAGCTCATCAGGGAAGCGGAAGAGGAAGCCAAAGCACGGGGTTGCCGTTACTCGCTGGTTGATACGTTCAGTTTCCAGGCGCGGCCTTTCTACGAACGTATGGGCTATAGCATGCAAATGGCGCTGGAGGATTACATCCCTGATTCCCGCGCGCCGGACGATGCGCCCTCGACGCATACGCGGTTCTTTCTGACGAAAACGTTAAGCTGAAAGCGCCAGCCATTCCTTCACCGATGGCCGCTGCCATTGCGCCTCTGCGTAAGCGGCCAGTTTCTCCGGCAGCGGATCGCCGTTCAGATGCAGACGATTAAGCATCAGCGCCAGATCCACGTCCGCAATACACCATTCGCCAAATAAATATTCTTTGTCGCCCAGTAAAAACGCTGCGGCGGCATACAATTTTTCAGCCGCCTGCTGTCCGCTTGCACTGAGCGCCGGACGTTTCGCACCGGCAAACACCACTTCCGTTGAACGCTCTTCGCGAATAGGCATCAGATCGCTGCGCAGCCATGCCTGTACTTCACGGGCCTTGGCGCGGTTTTCAGGGTCAGCCGGGTAAATGGCCGGGAACGTGGGCGCAGGGAACAACTCTTCGACATATTCATCAATCGCAGAAGACTCGGATAACACAAACGTGCCATTGGTTAATGTCGGTACGCGGCGGGTGACGGAAATCGCCGAATAATTTTCCTTCAGGTTTTCCGCGTTAGCCAGATCTACCTTTTCCAGTTCAAAGGGAATGCCTTTTTCGGTCAGCGCGACAAAAGCAGACATCACGTATGGGCTGAAAAAATTGGCATCGGAATACAAAATCAGCGAAGGCTGGCTCATGGCAAACTCCTGAAAGAAATAAAACAAAGGAAGAAAAACATAGCGCAGAAAGAGGGAGGTGTCGTTAAAAACTCATTCAGATGATAAACCCGAGTGGAGTTGTTGGGATACGGGCAAATGTTCTCATTCTAAAGAATGCGTACATCATCTTATACATTAAGCTAATTTTGAGAAACTGATTAAACAAGATATTTTCCGCACCAAACTTTCGCACGTTTTTTAACCATTGCCATTTGGCTTAAGTCAATATATCCTCTAAAAAACCGCCAAACAAACGGACTTCAAAGGGCGCATTATGGATAATTCAGAAGAGATAGCACAGCGCATTGCCGACATAATTATTTCCCCTGATTCAGCTATTGGTTTGGTACATGGAATACTTTCCGTGCCAGTTGATCTTGGATATCTTGCCTATGGTTTTTTTGATACAGATTCATACCACGCGCATGAAACAGAAACAATAAGAATAATAGAAGCGATTAAACGTGGAATACTGGAACATGATCGGATTACGGACGCGATACAAACTATACTTAACGATTTCAATAAATACGTTTCAGAAAGCGAACAAAACAAAACATACAGCCGCTCTGTTTTCTCAGTTGTCGGCAGAACTGCAACTAATACAGTTATTGCCGGGAAAGTTGCTATCGCGATAGCTCAAGGAACAAGCTTTTTTGTGAAAGTAAGAGGCGGGGTCATTGGAAACATATTATTAGTCGGAGGAATGAAAGAACGCTGCATTCGGGCATCAGAAAAGCTGAGCGTGGAAGTGCCTGAACTCTACGCTATTTTGCGGTTAAAAGATTATGATCTGCTTTATTTCCTGTTCGAGCCTGCCCTGTCACCTTTTGTTGACGCCCTGTATGTTCGACACCAACAAGGCTCTCCCGCGTTTGATAAGATCCTAAAAATTGTAGATTCAAAAGTTGGAGGCCGTGGATAAGTGGATAAGAAACCCAGTTTTATGAAGAAAGCTGCAAATGCTGCAGTAGGTCAAATAGGCGCTATCCTTGGCGGTGCATCAGTCTGGTTTTCGTTATTCTTTGTATTTTATTTTGATACCTGGCTGGAGAGATTGCTCGCCATTTCAGCTATGGTATTTGTCATATGGATTATTGGTAAACTAGTCGATAAATATTACCCACAAGATAACTAAACATTAAAAATAAGGATATTTCATGTCAAATCCGGCATATTTATTTCTAACCGGAGTAGATGGTTCACCCATTGTTGGTGGTTCGTTGGTTTCAGGCAGAGAAGGGGCGATAGAGTTAAAATCAGTGACTCATAATATGCATATCCCAGCCGACAGAAACACGGGTAAACTAACAGGGACACGAATACATTCTCCGATCACCTTGCAAAAAGAATTCGATAGGACAACGCCGCTTTTGTATCGAGCACTGAGTGAAGGACAAACGCTGAAGTCTGCTACAATCAAAATGTATCATATTCTTGAGGCGGGAATAGAAGCCGAATACTTCAATATCATTTTGGAAAATGTAAAAGTTACATCCATTGCACCCAATTTATACCCAGGCAACCAGACTGGGACACATTTTGAAACTATCCAGCTACGCTATGAAAGCATTACATGGAAGTATGTAAACGGGAATATCATTTATAAAGATATCTGGAATGAACGCATAACCGCCTAATAGATCGGCGACAACCCACTACAGCCTCCATCTCTGCTTCGGAAATCCAAAAACGACATATAAAGTCGGCATTTTTACGCCTCCAACCCACCTCATACTTATTCATTGTAGCAATGAATAAGTATGAGGTCCGCCAAAGATAAACGTTCGCATCCTGCGCACGTCTCCCTATACTGCTGTTATGTCGGCTGATTCAGCACCTGTTCAGGAAACTCCTATGAAGTCATGGCTCTTACCTCTTTTGCTGCTTGCACCGCTCTGCTCGCAGGCGGCATCTACGCCGAAAGAAATCAAAGCGCGGTTCAGCCAGTTTAAGGTCGGCGATAAAACCATTTGCCTGGATGATGTGACTTACGCCAACAACAGCAAAATGAAAGTTATCGAGAACGGCTTCGTGGTTTCGAAACGCAAGAATGTGCTGGTTTATCAGAGCAACACCTTATTTCTGCTCGGTAATGACATCACGGTGAACATCAAGGCCGTGATTGAAAGCAAGGCGGGGAAAACAGGATTCCGTAATCAGTTTAAACAGGCGATGATCCGGGTCGACGGGATGGATGATCCGACGCGCGCCAGTGAAAAAGCCAAAATCATTCAGTCTTTTGAAGACGTGATTTCAGATAAAAATAATGAAACGCCCTACAGTTCAGTGGCGCTGACCGATAAAGGCTACATCATCACGCAGATGGAAAGTCATTCCACCACCATCAGCGAATGCTACGTCACGCCTTATAAGAAGCCGGAAAACAACAAATAAATCAGAGGGAAAGGATGACTATTTTAGCGCCGATGAGTGCTGCGTTTTACCAGGGTTTCGCAGAACAGCTGGCAAAAGATTATGCAGAAGAGAACGTAACAGCCGGTCTTTGGCAGGCGGATACCGCGCTGGAACGGGCTCGCAGTTCTACGCAAAGTGCACTGCCGCAAGGTATTGATACGCCGGATCAGTATCTTTTTGAGATTAAAACCAAAGAGAACGGCGAAACAGCGGGCTATTTATGGTTTTCCAATGTGGAACGTTATGGCGTGCGCAGCGCGTTCGTGTACGAACTGACGGTGTATCCGCAATTTCGCCGTCAGGGTCATGCAGCGGCAGCGTTCAGATTGATGGAAGAACGCCTGCAGGAACAGGGTTGTGTGGCAATTGAACTGAATGTCTTTGCCAGCAATCCCGGTGCGCAGGCGCTGTACGCCAGCCTCGGTTACGTCACAACGAAAATGAATATGCGTAAACCACTTAACGGGAATATTTAATAAATTCGGTCAGCGTACCAATACGATCATACAGTTTGCGGGCAGTATGATTTGAGGTCTGGGTAGTCCAGTAGACGTTGGCTTTATTGTTTTCGTCGGCGTAAGCATAAACCGCTTCAATCAGTTTTTGCCCGATCCCCAGTTTGCGGGCGCGGTCGTCAACGTACAAATCCTGCAAATACACCACCTGCTGCATGTGCCAGCCATGATCGTGATTGATACAGTTCACCAGCCCGACCAGTTTTCCCTCGTACTCCGCCACATAGCCAAACATGCTGGCGTAATCAGGCTGTGATAAACGCTGGAAAGTGTAATCAAATTGCGCCGGATCGAGCTCCGACTGGTAAAAATCCAGATAATCACGCCATAACGCTTCCCAACCTTCGCGGTCTGCGGGGGTTAACAGACGGATCATCACATCGTGCGGCTGGCTCATCGGGCATTCTCCTCAGGAAATGAAAACGTTACGGGCGTGACTGCGGATAATGTATCAGGTCGTGGAAACGCACGGAATGACCGCTTTCATTGCGGTAAGCGTGCGGACAATCGGCAACAAAACGCAAAGCTTCACCGGCGCTGAGCACGCGCGTCACGCCGTCAACCGTCAGCGTCAGTTCACCTTCGATAACAATCACATGCTCAATCACTCCGGCTTCGTGTGGTGTGGATTCGCTGCATCCGCCCGGCTCGAGATCGATAACAAACATGTCCATACGCAGCGTGGTATCGAACGGAAACAACGGCACCACGCGCATGCCCGAAGTGTCACTGTTGAACGTAGTCAGTAAGCCGTGGCGATGCAACGCCGCTGACTGCGCGGGCGGCGTTTCGAGAAATTCCGAGAACGAAACATTCAGGCCGCTGGCGATTTTCCACAGCGTCGCGACGGTCGGGCTGGATTCGCCGCGCTCGATTTGCCCGAGCATCGCCTTGCTGACGCCGGTATGTTCTGCCGTCTGGCTGAGACTCCAGCCGCGTTCGCTGCGCACGGCTTTCAGCTGGCTGCCAATATGGTGGGTGAGTTCCTGCATCCTGACTCCTCTGGCAATCGTTTTTACCGATCGCGATTGTGCGCTATAACGCACAGTGATATCTTGAGCGCAGCAGATGTGCGCTATAACGCACAACAGCATACCGCCAGCGTCCGCTAACCAGAAGGAATTTCGCCCATGGCCTCGCGTCTCAGTTTGCAGAATTTAACGTTTTCGGCGGTAATCGCCGGATTTGTCGCGGTTTTAGTCGGGTATACCAGCTCCGCGGCGATTATCTTTCAGGCGGCGGAAGCGGCGGGCGCCAGCGTAGCGCAGATTGGCGGCTGGCTGAGTATGCTCGGGCTGGGCATGGGCGTTACCAGCATCGGGCTATCGTTGTATTACCGCACGCCGGTGGTGACGGCCTGGTCAACGCCCGGTGCGGCGCTGCTGGTGACCAGCCTGCCCGGCACTTCGCTTAACGAAGCCATTGGCGTATTTGTGTTTGCCACCGGGCTGATCCTGCTGTGTGGCGTGACCGGCTTATTCGCCAGACTGATGCATTACATTCCTCAGGCGCTGTCAGCGGCGATGCTCGGCGGTATTCTGTTGCGTTTCGGGCTGAACGCCTTTACCTCACTGCAAAGCAATTTTGCCCTCGCAGGGACCATGTGTCTGGTGTATCTGCTGGCAAAACGCGCCCTGCCGCGCTATGCGGTGGTAATGGCGCTGGTTGCCGGGCTGATCGTCGCCGCATTACAGGGTGATATTGCCCTGCACGGTCAGACGCTGACCTTCGCCGCACCGGCGTTTGTGATGCCGCATTTCACACTTTCCACCATTATCGGCATTGGCATTCCGTTTTTTGTGGTGACCATGGCCTCACAGAATGCGCCGGGCATCGCCACACTGAAAGCGCACGGCTATCATCTGCCCGTTTCGCCACTGATTTCCTGGACAGCGCTGACTGCGTTAGTTTTAGCGCCGTTCGGCGGTTTTACCATCTGTATCGCCGCCATTACCGCCGCGATTTGTATGGGTGAGGATATTCATCCTGATCCCAAAAAACGCTATATGGCGGCCGTCTCGGCAGGCGTTTTCTATCTGATTGCGGGCGTGTTTGGCGGTTCCATCGGCATGGTCTTTACTGCGTTACCGGAGGCGCTGATCCACACCATCGCCGGGCTGGCGCTGCTCGGCACCATTGCTGGCAGCCTGTACCGCGCGCTGGAAAATGAGCGTCAGCGCGACGCGGCAATCATTACGTTTCTGATCACCGCTTCCGGCGTCACGCTGCTGGGAGTCGGTTCGGCATTCTGGGGGCTGGCCGGTGGTGTGATAACCCATCTGATCCTCAGCATTCCGGCGCGCAATCGTGATAAATCTGCCGGGAAAAGTTGAGTCCGTTCAAGTTATGGGTAACAGGTTTTCGTAACACGACGCAAAGTGACGACGATCACATTTTATGACCGGCAAACCCTCTTTACTGGGCGCAATCAGGCCCTTTAAAGAGCGAGAATTCCATGACTATTGCCACACAATCCTGCGTCGTAACCGGGAAAAAAGACGTTTCGGTGATCAACCAGACCCTCGACTACACCGGAGCAGGTACGCTGGTGAAAATCACCCGCGGCGGCATCTGCGGCTCGGATCTGCATTATTATGAACACGGCGCGGTGGGTGATTTCAAAGTGCGCGAGGCGATGGTACTCGGCCACGAAGTGGTGGGTGTGGTGGAGAAATCGGATAACCCGCGTTTGCAGCCTGGTCAGAAAGTGGCGCTGAACCCGAGTAAGCCGTGCAAAGCCTGCAAATACTGTCTTTCCGGCGACGAAAATCAGTGCACCACCATGAAATTCTTCGGCAGCGCGATGTATTTCCCGCACATCAATGGCGCGTTTACGCAGTATAAGATCGTCGACAGCAACCAGTGCATTCCTTACGACAATCAGGTCAGTGACCGTCTGATGGTGTTCGCCGAGCCGCTGGCCGTCGCCATTCATGCCGTCAATCAGGCAGGCGATATTCATGGCAAAACGGTGTTTGTTTCCGGCGTCGGTCCGATCGGTTGCCTGATCGTGCTGGCGGCGAAAGCCAAAGGCGCCGCGCAAATCGTGGTGACGGACCCGAGCGAACGTTGCCGCACGCTGGCACTGGCGGTGGGTGCAGGTAAAGCGCTGGACGCCGCACAGGGTGATTTCAGTGAATATCAGGCGGAGAAAGGCTTTTTCGATGTCTCCTTTGATGCCTCCGGCCATCCGTCTTCCATCCGCCGTTGTCTGGAAGTGACCCGCGCGCGCGGCACGCTGGTTCAGGTCGGCATGGGACCGGTGGTGAATGAATTCCCGCTGATGATGCTCATTGCCAAAGAAATTAACTGGGTCGGCAGCTTCCGCTTCACCGAAGAATTCAACACGGCGGTCGAATGGCTGGCGAATAAAACGGTCGATCCGATGCCGCTGCTGTCGGCGGAATTCCCGCAGGAAAGCCTGGTGGAAGCGCTGGAGTACGCCCTGGATAAATCCAAAGCCTCGAAAGTGCAACTGGTTTTCTAACCGGGTCTGCAATACCAGTCACAATATCAAAACACCGTTTCATTTTATTATGTCCTCTGATTTTTATCCTCAGAGGACATTTGCATTATGGTAAAGGACAACGCGAAAAAGCAGGTCGCTCTGCTGCTGGCCGACGGATTTGAAGAAGGTGAAGCGGTAATTGTGCTCGATATTCTCGAGCGGCTGGAGATTCAGGTCACCACATTAGCCTGCCAGAAAAGCCTGACGCTGCGCACCTATCACGGCATTCAGATGCAGGCCAACGAACTGCTGTCCGCGCAGGGTGATCGTTTATTCGATGCCGTGGTAATGCCCGGCGGGCCGGAAGGTTCAGTGGCGCTGGCGGCCAGTAAAGAGGTGGTGGAATTTGTCCGCCGTCATGACGACGCCGGGAAACTGATTTGCCCGCTGTGCTCCGCTGCCGCGCGCGTACTGGGCGGAAACGGGCTGCTGAAAGGTCGTCGCTATGTCTGTTCCGGCGATTTATACAAAGACGTGAAAGACGGCGTTTACCTCAATCAGTCTTTTGTGGAAGACGGCAACTTACTCAGCGGCAAAGGATTAGGGCTGGCGTTTGATTTTGCGTTTCAGCTTGCGTACCGCCTGACCGGCGATGCTGAAACGACCAATTTCCAGGCCGACCATATCGACTATCACCACTGGCGCGCCGATCAGAAGCTTTGATCAAAAAATTCTGAACCGACGGCGGATGGCGCAGGTCGTCCGCCCTGGTCAGCATCATGTCCGTTTTTGGCATTCTTCTCATTTCAATTCAGGCGCACACTGGCTTCACACTCACCAGATGGAGTCCGGAAATGACCCAAAGCGCCCTGTTAAATATCGACGTTCAACGTTCCTTCGAACATAAAGACTTCTGGCAGCAGGATGATTTACCGGCTTTCAGCGCAGCCTTAACCCGCCTGATTGATGGTTGTCAGGCCCGCAACGTGCCGGTTATCGACGTGTTTCACGTCAATCCTGATGGCGACTTTTCGCTGGCTTCCGGTCTGGTCACGCCGATGACGTTCCTCACACACCAGCCGCAACATGTCGTCCATAAACACGTCCACAATGCCCTGACGGAATCCGGCCTCGACGGCTGGCTGCGCGATAAAGGCATCACGCATCTGATTATCGCCGGTATGCGTACCGAGCAGTGCTGCGAAACCACGGCCCGCGTGGCGTCCGACCTCGGCTATTCGGTGACTTTTGTCACCGAAGCGACACTGACCTTCCCGATGACCCACGCCAGCGGACTCACGCTGAGCGCGCAGGAGATCAAATTGCGTACCGAACTGGTGCTCGACGACCGCTTTGCCACCCTCACCGACGTGACCGGTGCGCTGGCGGAACTTGACCGCGTTGTGTGAAGATAGCGTTTTCCCCTGCGGACGGATGAAGCACTATGCAGCGAAATGTCTACTTTGTGACGCTCCCCGGCGTGATGTCGTTAGATCTCACCGGCCCGGCGGAAGCGCTGCGCCTGAGCGGGCAATTCCGGCTGCACTACATCGGGCCGCAGCCGGAAGTCATGATGTCTACCGGCCTGATGGTTAGCCATTTGCAGCCACTGCCGCAAAGCCTGCCAGAGGGCAGCATTCTGATCATGCCGGGCGTGGCGGAATCCGCTGAAAACTTCAGCTCAATGGTGGCGCAGACGACCTGCGACTGGCTGCATCAGCAGAAAAGCGCCATTGAAGCGGGGAATTTAACGCTGGTGTGTATCTGCTCCGGCAGCCTGCTGGCCGGAAAAGCCGGGCTGCTCGACGGCTATCAGTGCACGACACATCACGACGTGATCGGGCAGTTGCGCCAGCAGGTCCCCGCCGCACAGGTAAAAGATAACCGGATATTTGTTGAAGACCGTTCCGTGCTGACCAGCGCGGGCATCAGCGCCGGTATCGATCTGGCACTGCACCTGATCGCCACGCATCTGGGGCCACAGGCGGCGCTGGATGTCGCCCGCGAAATGGTGGTCTATTTTCGTCGTGGCGGTGATGATCCGCAACTCTCTCCGTGGCTGCGTTACCGTAATCATCTGCACCCCGCCGTTCACCGCGCACAAAATCTGATGGCCGCCGAACCGGAATCCGCCTGGCAGGTGGAAGAGGTCGCTGCCAGAGCGCACATCAGCGCACGCCACCTCACCCGTTTGTTCCGCCAGCATCTGGGTATCAGCGTGCGTGACTACCACGAGCAACTGCGTATCGCCGTGGCGCAACAGCGCCTTCAGCAGGGATCAGGCATCGAAAAAGCCGCCCTCGCCGCCGGATTTTCATCCGCAAGACAATTGCGCCGTGCGCAGGAGCGGTGGCGTTAAACGCAAGGCTGATTGCAAGTTGAGCATTAATTGAGTAAAATTTTATCCGCTGACGATTTGTGGGACTGAATGGCTACGCTAAACAGTACGTCGGTGTCTGCCTGTAAAGGCCGCTGGCCGTGCCGCGATAAGATGAAAATCCAAAGACCTCCGCCTGAAGCTGTAAAAACAAAAAAGCGACCCCGTGTCGCTTTTTTGTTATCTGCGCCTTGTTGGTAATTTAAGACCTTTCATCCTCGCATCAAAAATATGCCAAAAACTGAACCATCCATTTACGCCCACCGGGCCAGCCCATTTCTCTCTCGGGTAATTTGTCATCACTTTTAATCGTATGTCACCCACCGGATGTTTATTTTTTGTTATTTCAAAAAACAAACAATAATCCACACCCATATAATGTGTTTCCAGATAATAAAATGTTTCCTGATGCTGATGCAACGCCCGGCCTAATAACGCATTTTCATTAATGAGTTTATTTATAAGCTCGGGTAAGCGGAATGAATATGAATGACGTTGCGGACAAAAATATCGCTGATGCTTTCCGGGAGCATGAGGATAAACCCACAACTCAGATTCTGCCTGATGCGCCGTGAAACAATGATCAGTGTAGACCACAAAAATCCGTAACTTACGGGTTGGAAAATCGTCACTGGCTGGCCTGACAGCAACAATTGTCGATGCCCGAAGATGATCAAGCGTATAAATCACACCATTTATTTGAAAGGGCGGCCAGAATGTCATGATAATTTGCCTGGATAAGTGAAGCGAAATAATATCCGGAACAAAATGACAAAGATAATGAAAGAGATTAATCGTGACGTGCCGATTTAATAAAATAAGGGGAAATAAATTGATAATATCATGCACAACCATTCATGATGTGTATAAATAATCAATATTGTTTTCAGCTCACCCAATTCCGCCGGTCTATTTTCCCCAACCCCATCGCCAGTAATAATCCGCCACCCAGTCCGCAGATAAACAAAAAGGCGATGTTCAGCAGCGGATATTGCGGAAAGTCGAGATGCTGGCTGCGCAGGCCAATGATGATCAGTGCATGAAAGCCGTAGATGGCCAGGGAATGACGGGAGATCAGGGCAAATCCCGGCAGCATGCGGTGTGTCAGCGCGTTTTTGAACACCACGAACAGCGCGATGGCGGAGATAAACACCAGCGGGCCGCTGTAGACGTAAAAAGTGTCGGCGAAATTCTGGTTAATTTGCATCTGCCGGTACGTACCCGTGGCAATCGCCAGCGTGCTGAGGATAAACAGGGCGCTGGCGGTAAGCGTGATTACCATTTTTTCAGTATTGAGCTGGCTGATGGCGCGGCCCATCAGGGCGTAAAGCACGTAATAGAAGGTATCGCCACTGATGTATAAATCCAGCGGCAAAAGATGGATTTTCTGCCATGTCACGGCAGGCAGTTGCGGATTCGCCAGGACGCCAAGCAACGTTCCGGCGATCAGCAGGTATCTGCCGGAGACGGCTTTAACGTTAATCAGCGGGGAAATCAGGTAAATCACGATAATGGCGTAGAAAAACCAAAGATGGTAAAACACCGGTTTTTCCACAATCAGACGCAATGACGGCCAAAATCCTATTTTTGTCATCGTGAGGATATACATCAGCGAGACGGCGCTGTAGAACAGCAAACATAATGTGACGCGCCAAAAATGCCGTTTTTGCGCACTTTTTTCACCCAAAAATAGCGCACCGGAAATCATAAAGAACAGCGGCACACAGACGCGCGAGGCGGAATTGAGCAGGTTTGCCACTGTCCATTCAGCGGTATGGACCGCAGCGAAATTGACCACCAGCGAGGTGCTGGCGTGGATCATCACCACCATCATGCAGGCGAGCCCACGCAGATTATCTATCCAGCTGATTTTTTGGCTCATTCCCTGCAATTTCCTTCTTACCGATGGTTGTTGGCAGCGTAGCCAGCTTTTGGAGGGCTAACAAGGCAAAAGTGCCGTTCTCAGATTGTGCTGAACGTGAATCTGAAGATTGCGTTGCGCTCAAATAATCGGCAAAATAGCCAGCATTACTGCCTCGCTTGCGAAACCCGCCCGGACAGTCTCTTATTTTCTGCTAATTTTCAACCGATTAGCCTTACGTCTGTGAATAACTAAAATGCATAATTCTCCAAATACTGTGTCCCTTCTGGGTCGGCAGGCGCTTTTGTTCCCTCTGTGCCTGGTGCTGTTCGAATTCGCGACTTATATCGGTAACGATATGATCCAACCGGGCATGCTGGCCGTCGTGGCTAATTTTAATGCCGGGGAAGAATGGGTGCCAACATCCATGACCGCTTATCTGGCTGGCGGCATGTTCCTGCAATGGCTGCTCGGGCCACTGTCAGACAGGCGCGGGCGTCGTCCGGTCATGCTGGCGGGCGTGAGCTTTTTCATCATCACCTGTCTGGCCATTTTGTTCGTACAAAACATTGAACAGTTTATGGTGATGCGTTTCCTGCAAGGCATCAGCCTGTGCTTTATCGGCGCGGTCGGCTACGCCGCGATACAGGAATCCTTCGAAGAATCGGTGTGTATTAAAATCACGGCCATGATGGCGAATGTCGCGCTGATTGCCCCGCTGCTCGGGCCGCTGGCCGGTGCGGCGCTGATCCACATTGCCCCGTGGCAGTCGATGTTTGTAATTTTCGCCGTGCTCGCCGCTATCGCGCTATGGGGATTGTGGAAATCGATGCCGGAAACAGCTTCCCGCCTTGGCGAACCGTTCTCGATGCCAAGCCTGCTGCGCGATTACAAGCACGTGCTGAAGAACCGTCAGTTCGTATGCGGCGCGCTGGCGATTGGTTTTGCCAGCCTGCCGTTGCTGACATGGATTGCACAGTCGCCGGTGATTTTAATCAGCGGCGAAGGCTTAGCCGCTTACGATTATGGCCTGTTACAGGTGCCGATTTTCGGCGCACTGATTATCGGTAACGTTACGCTGGCGCGCCTGACGGGCAAACGTACCGTCGAATATCTGATTAAACTGGGCGCAGGCCCGATGGTGGTCGGTTTGCTGATCGCTGCGGTGGCTACGATGTTTTCTGCGCATGCCTATCTGTGGATGACCGCCGGTCTGAGCCTGTATGCGTTCGGAATTGGTGTGGCGAATGCCGGTTTGTACCGCCTGACGCTGTTCTCCAGCGACATGAGCAAAGGGACTGTCTCCGCCGCCATGGGCGTTATCAGCATGATGATTTTCACGGTTGGGATTGAGCTGGCAAAAGTGGCTTATGTCGAAGGCGGTGCGGGGATGTTTAACATGTTCAACCTGATCAGCGGCCTCGCCTGGCTGGCGCTGGTGGTGGTTTTCCTGCGCAGCCGTCAGGTGGTGCTGCCGCCGAACAGCGTGGTGTGATTTCGTACTGAGTCGCCTGCAAAACCCCCTCCCCGCCTCCCCCTTCGCAGGGGGAGGAGTAAAAACGCCGACCTGCCCCCTCCCCTGCGAAGGGGAGGGCTGGGGTGGGGTATTAATGGCAACTCAGAATCAGAAAAGCCCCATCGGTTTACTCGAATAACTCACCAGTAAACATTTCGTTTGCTGATAGTGATCCAGCATCATCTTATGGGTTTCGCGCCCGATACCGGATTGTTTGTAACCGCCGAATGCCGCATGTGCCGGATAGGCGTGATAGCAGTTGGTCCAGACACGGCCAGCCTGAATGTTGCGCCCCATATGATACGCCACGTTGCCGTCACGGCTCCAGACACCCGCCCCCAGCCCGTACGCCGTATCGTTGGCGATTTGTAACGCCTCATCCATATCTTTGAATGTCGTTACCGCCAGCACCGGTCCGAAAATTTCTTCCTGGAAGACGCGCATATTGTTTTTACCCAGCAAGATGGTCGGTTGCAGGTAATAACCCTCGTTCAGCGAACCTTCAAGTTTTTTCTTCGCACCGCCGGTCAGGACTTCCGCGCCCTCATTTTTACCGATTTCGATGTAATCCAGAATGGTTTTCATCTGTCCGGCAGACACCTGCGCGCCCATCTGGGTTTCCATATCCAGCGGGTTACCGGTTTTGATCGCTTCCACGCGTTTGATTGCCCGTTCCATAAAGCGTTCGTAGATGGACTCCTGCACCAGCGCACGGCTCGGACAGGTACAGACTTCGCCCTGATTGAAGGCAAACAGCGCGAACCCTTCCAGCGCTTTGTCGAAGAATTCGTCCTCTTTATCCATCACGTCGGCGAAGAAAATATTCGGCGATTTACCGCCCAGTTCCAGCGTAGCCGGGATCAGGTTTTGTGCAGCATAGCCGGCGATCCGCTGGCCGACTTCCGTCGAACCGGTGAAAGCGACTTTGGCGATACGTTTGGAGGTCGCCAGATATTCGCCGATTTCCCCGCCCGCGCCGTTGACCACGTTAATGACGCCAGCAGGCAGAATGTCCTGCACCAGTTCCATCAGCAACAGAACCGACAGCGGCGTCAGTTTGGCCGGTTTGAGTACGATGCAGTTACCTGCCGCCAGCGCCGGTGCCATTTTCCAGCACGCCATCAGCAGCGGGAAATTCCACGGGATAATTTGTGCCACCACGCCCAGCGGTTCGTGGAAATGATAGGCCACGGTTTCGCTGTCGATTTCGCTGATCCCGCCTTCCTGTGCGCGTACGCAGGAGGCGAAATAACGGAAATGGTCGATGGCTAACGGCACGTCTGCACCACTGGTTTCGCGGATCGGTTTGCCGTTATCCCAGGTTTCGGCATTTGCCAGCAGTTCAAGATTTTGTTCCATGCGATCGGCGACTTTCAGCAGTAAGTTTGCACGCTGCTGCACCGGCATTTTTCCCCACGCGTCTTTGGCTTGATGGGCGGCATCCAGCGCCAGATCGACGTCATCGGTGCTGGAACTGGCCACTTTACACAGCACTTCGCCGGTAACCGGCGTCAGGTTGTCGTAATACTCTTTTTTTACCGGCGCGACCCATTCACCGCCAATAAAGTTGTCGTATTGTTTTTTGAGTTTCAGCGGGAAACCGTATTCTTCCGGTTTGACGGCATGAGGATTTTTATCATAGGCCATGATGGAACTCCTTTATGCAACAGGGATTAGCAGAGCGCTGCACAAAGCTTAGGCTTTAAAAATCTCACCGGCAGATTGTAAAGAGAAGTCTTCGAGCGGCCTCACACCTTTTTCGCTGCAAAGCTGGCGTTACCACTTCCGGGGGGTGTGGTGCGCGCAAAACTCTCGCGCTGGAACAGGCGTTCAACCAGTTTTACCAGTTCGGGATGCTCGACACACCAGCCCGGCGCAATACGCCGGAAGTTGAGATAGCCCAGACAACAGGCGACGGCAATATCGGCCACGTTGAGGCTTTCAGAATTGAGCAATGTGCGGTTTGCCGCATGCTTTTCCAGCGCATCCAGCCCGCGCAGCAGTTTTTCCCGCTGGCGCAAAACCCAGGCTTCGTTACGTTTATCCGCATCGCGGCGACCTTCCAGCACCAGCGCCACGGCAGCATCAGTGACGCCGTCGGCCAGCGCTTCAATTTGCTTCACGCGTAACGCTTCCAGCGGCTGCCACGGCAACAGCGTGGGCGCGACATTCATCAGTTCGATGAACTGCACAATGATCGGGGAATCATAGAAAATTTCGCCATCATCGGCGACCAGCGCGGGGACTTTTCCGAGAGGATTGTACTGCGTGATTTTGCAGCCAGGTTCGTGGGGGGTGTCATTAATGAAATCAAACGGGATGCCTTTTTCCAGCAACATCACAGAAATTTTGCGTACATACGGGCTGGTATAACTGCCGATCAATTTCATCAGACCCTCCTCGTTTTCGCCGGAACCTCTTTTAAAGCTAGCAGCCATGCCGGGGTTTACCAGTCACGGCTGCCAGATTTACAGGTTACCCGGCGGGAAACAGGAAAGGGTTGATGCCGCTGCCGGAAAATCCTTTATCTTCCATCCGGTCATCGAGCAGCAGCGTGGCGAGGTCGTCCGCCACGGCGTCTGCCTGCGGATCTTTATCCTGATAAATCACTTTCAGGTACGCGCCGCAATCGTCACAGGCTTCGGCTTTCACCGTCGCCTGCTCATCGTCGATAGACCAAAGGTTCAGATGCTCCATTTCATCACAGTTGCTACATTTGGCGCGCACCACATGCCACTGGCTTTCACACAGATTGCAGTGCAGATAGCGCAGGCCACCGGCATTGATCACCGCAGACACAGGAATACTGCCGCAGACCGGGCAGAACTGACGATTTTCGCCATAATCCGCCCGCCCGACACCCCGCAACTGCGCCGCCATCTGCGCCCAGTACAGCGACAACGCGGCCCAGATAAACGGGGCTTCATCGGCCGGAACGTGTTTGAAATCCTGATTCAGCAACTGCGTCGCCATCATTTCCCGCTGCAGGCTCGGGGAATGTTCGAGGCGCTCAAGTACGCCGGACACCGGCTCTGATGCGCCATGTTTGAGCACCAGGATCAGCGCATCCAGCAAGGTCAGCCAGTGCGGCGTGCGCGGAAACAGACGGCAGTCGAGTGGCGGTTTACCGGCCGCTTTTTCTAATTCGCCACTCAGGTCGATACTGAGCGGAAACTCTTTCAGCACGCGCTGCTGGGCGTCGCAAATCGCCGCAGCAAAGTTCAGATATCCGTCGAGCGGGCTGTTTTCAGCCAGCGCGCGCAGACGATCGGCGCGGCGCTGATACAGTGTTTTCAGGTTGGCGAACAGTACCGGCGGGATGTTCCCCGCCGTGGTTTTACCGTCTGTCAGTTCGTCCTGTTGAACAATCTGGATGCTCATCCGGCTTTCCTCTTATCTTGTTCTTTTTTCAGCTCTTCAGCACGCACCTGACGATACCAGCGCGGATGGTGATACTTCGCCCACGACGCGGGCACTTTGCCGCCGGTCATGGCCGAAATCGACCCTTTCGCCCAGGTCGCCGCGTAGACGTGCATGATGATCACCAGAATCAGGCCAATACCGGCCAGTGAATGCACCAGCAGCGCCAGACGGATCAGCGGGATCGGGAAGTAACCAGCAAACCACGGACGCCAGATCATGACGCCGCTCGCCATCAGCAGCACAAGGCAACTGATCGCCGCCCAGAACACGCATTTCTGGCCGAAGTTATAGCGGCCTGTGTCGCCGACTTCATGATTGGTCAGCACTTTGCCGATATTTTTCGCCCACACAATGTCATCTTTTTCCGGCAGGTTGTGCTTCCAGTAGCGGAAGAACATACCGAGGAAAGAGACGAACATCACCACGCCGAAAAACGGGTGCAGGATACGCGCCAGTTGCGGGGTGCCGTAAACGTTCATCAGCCAGTTAAACGACGGGAAAAAGAAGCCGATGCCGCTGAGCGCGAGCGTCACAAAACAAAACGCCACGATCCAGTGATTGAGACGTTCCACCAGGTTATAGCGCTGGATTAACTTCTCTTTTTTCATGAGCGTTTCTCCTCATCGTCATGTTTATCTTCCCCTTCCGTATGCTCTTCCTCTTTCACGTAATTCGGCCCCACGCCGAGGAAGTGGAATGCCGCCGCGGCGAAGGTCACTGCAAAGCCGACGGCGGCCAGCGGTTTCCAGACACCTTTCCACAAGGTAACCGCCGCGCTGATGGCCGGATCTTTTGGCAGGCCGTGATACAGCTCAGGATTGTCGGCGTGATGCAGCACGTACATCACGTGCGTGCCGCCAACGCCCTGCGGATCGTATAAACCGGCATGTTCAAACCCGCGGCCTTTCAGCTCGCTGACGCGTTCTGCAGCCAAATCCTGCATCGCGGTTTTAGTGCCAAAATGAATCGCACCTGTCGGGCAGGTTTTCACACAGGCCGGTTCCTGGCCGACGCTCACACGGTCAACGCACAGCGTGCATTTGTAGGCACGGTTATCCTGTTGGTTGATGCGCGGAATGTTGAACGGGCAACCGGCGATGCAGTAACCGCAGCCGATGCAATGTTCTGACTGAAAATCGACGATGCCGTTGGCGTACTGCAAAATCGCGCCTTCCGCCGGACAGGCTTTCAGGCAGCCCGGATCGGCGCAGTGCATGCAGCCATCTTTGCGGATCAGCCATTCCAGCTTGCCGTTTTGTTCCACTTCGGAGAAACGCATCACCGTCCAGGATTTCGCACTGAGATCCATCGGGTTATCGTAAACGCCGGTATTAAACCCGACGTCATCGCGCAGGTCGTTCCATTCGGAACAGGCGACCTGACAGCCTTTACAGCCGATGCAGGTGGTGACATCGATGAGTTTCGCCACTTCCTGCTGATGATCACGGGCACGCGGCGCTGGCGTGAACCCGTTGGTTGCGGACTTACGAAGTATGTCCTGTGATTGCATTGCCATAATTCGCCTCCGTTAGACCTTTTCCACGTTAACCAGGAACGCCTTAAACTCCGGCGTTTGCGAGTTAGCGTCACCGACTGACGGCGTCAGCGTGTTGGCTAAATAACTTTTACGCGTTGCGCCTTCAAAACCCCAGTGGCAAGGGATGCCAATGGTATCAACGTGCTTACCGTCGATGGTCAGTGGCCGGATGCGTTTGGTCACCACGGCTTTCGCCACGATGAATCCGCGCTTCGAAGACACTTTCACTTCATCGCCCTGCGCAATGCCCTTCGAGGCGGCCAGACCTTCGCCGATCTCGATAAACTGTTCTGGCTGCGCAATGGCGTTCAGCAACGCGTGTTTGGTCCAGTGGCGGAACAATTCGGTGATCGAATAGGTGGTCGCCACATACGGGAAGTCTTTGGCGGTGCCCATATTCGGCAAATCGCTGGCAAAAATGCGCGCGACCGGATTGGAAATCACAGCCGGATGCAACGGGTTGGTGCCAATCGGCGATTCGATCGGTTCGTAATGCTCAGGGAACGGGCCGTCGGCCATTTTGTCAGTGGCGAATAAACGGCCGACGCCTTCCTGTTGCATGATGAACGGCCCGACACCGGACCCCGGCGCGGCGGCGCTGTAATCCGGGACATCAAAACCAATCCACTTCGCGCCATCCCAGCGGATGATTTCGCGTTTCGGATCCCACGGCTGGCCCTGCGGATCAGCAGACGCACGGTTATACAGAATGCGGCGGTTGAGCGGCCAGCACCACGCCCAGCCGGACGTACAGCCCAGACCGGAAGGATCGGCATTATCGCGGCGCGCCATCTGGTTACCGGCTTCCGTCCAGCTTCCCGTGTAAATCCAGCAGAAACTGGCGGTGCTGCCGTCATTTTTCAGATGGGCAAACGTCGAAAGTTGCTGGCCTTTTTTCGCCAGCAGATTGCCCTGGTCATCATGAATATCAGCCAGCGCTTTGCCGTTGGCTTCGCGGGCGATTTCTTCCGGCAGCGGGTCGAGCGGATCCTGATAATCCCACGCCATATTCATTACCGGCAGCGGATTGGCACCGCCCTCTTTCTGGTACAGCTCACGCAGTTTCATAAACAGACGGGCGATAATTTTGCCGTCGTGCAGCGCTTCACCCGGTGGCTCAGAGGCCTGGAAGTGCCATTGCAGCCAGCGACCGGAGTTCACAATCGAACCGTTTTCTTCTGCAAAACAGGAAGACGGCAGACGGAATACCTCGGTCTGAATATCGGCGGTCTGCACGTCGTTCATTGCACCGTGGTTTTGCCAGAAGTTTGAGGACTCAGTCACCAGCGGGTCGATCACCACCATGTATTTGAGTTTTGAGAGTGCACGCGAGGATTTGTTTTTGTCCGGGAAGGCCGCCAGCGGGTTGAAGCCCTGCACGATATACCCGTTCAGCTTGCCTTCGGTCATCAGCTCGGCCTGTTGCAGCACGTCGTAGCTTTTGTCCCATTTCGGCAGCCAGTCAAAGCCCCAGTCATTTTCCGCCGTGGCGTGATCGCCCCAGAAGCTTTTCATCATACTGACGAAAAAGTTCGGCGTGTTTTTCCAGAAATTGACCTGTCCATCCACCAGCGGTGCGGGCGTAATCTGATGCAGATAATCAGTGAAATTAGTCTGTTTTTCCGACGGCAAAGGCATGTAACCCGGCAGGTTCAGCGACAGCAAACCGAGGTCGGTATAGCCCTGAATATTGGAGTGACCACGCAGGGCATTCACGCCGCCGCCCGGCATACCAATGTTGCCAAGCAGCAACTGGATCATCGCCGCACAGCGGATGGTTTGTGCGCCGCCGGTATGGTGCGTCCAGCCCAGCGCATACAAAATGGTCGAGGTTTTATCGCGCGCGCAGGTTTCCGCCAGAATGGAGCTGATCAGCAGGAAATCTTCTTTCGAGGTACCGCACAGACGTTCCACCAGTTCCGGCGTGTAACGGGAAACATGCTCTTTCAGCAAGTTCCAGACACAGCGCGGGTCCTGCAACGTTTTATCCTGTTTCGCGAAGCCTTTTTCATCCAGCTGATAGTGCCAGCTTTCTTTGTTATAGGATTTTTTCGCCGCGTTAAAACCGCTGAAAAGACCGTCGTTGAATTCATAATCTTCACGTACCAGCAGGCTGGCATTGGTGTATTCCAGGACGTATTCGGTCTGAATTTTATTGTGGGTGATCAGATAGTTGATCATGCCGAGCAGGAAGGCCGTGTCAGAACCAGCGCGAATCGGCGCGTAGATATCGGCCACCGCAGCACTGCGGTTAAAGCGCGGATCGACGACGATGACTTTGGCGTTATTTTTGGTTTTGGCCTCAATCACCCATTTGAATCCGACAGGGTGCGCTTCCGCCGCATTTCCGCCCATAATTAAAATCACATTGGCGTTTTTGATGTCGACCCAGTTGTTCGTCATCGCACCACGACCAAAGGTTGGCGCTAATGCCGCCACGGTCGGGCCATGACACAGACGGGCCTGACAGTCGATCGCCACCATACCCAGCGCGCGGGTGAATTTCTGATCCAGCAGACCGGTTTCATTACTGGCCGCAGAAGAACACAGCATGCCGGTGGTCAGCCAGCGATTGACCGTCACGTTGTTTTCATTTTTCTCGACGAAGTTGGCGTCGCGGTCATCTTTCATCAGGCGGGCGATACGGGAAATCGCCTCGTCCCACGTGATGCGCTGCCATTTATCGGAACCGGGAGCGCGGTATTCCGGATATCTGAGACGGCCTTCGCTGTGGATGTAATCCAGCACGCCTGCGCCTTTCGGGCACAACGAGCCACGACTGACCGGATGATCGGCGTCACCCTCTACGTGGAAGATATTTTCAGTGACGTTTTTCGCGCCATCGCCCTGGCTGTAAATCAGTATTCCGCAACCTACGGAACAGTAAGTGCAGTTGTTGCGGGTTTCACGGGAGCGAAGCAGTTTGTATTGGCGGGTTTCCGCCAGCGCCATGGTAGGAGTAAATCCTAATAATGCCGCCGTGGTGCCGGCCATACCACCCGCACATATTTTGAATAATTGTCTTCTGCTGACTTGCATGAAAGACTCCTTCCCATCATCTGTTAACACATTGCTTTTCAAATTGGCGCTTTCCGCAGCTGATGCGGAAGCGTTAAAATTAAAGCCAAGTACCCATAGTTTTTGTACGGCTTATGTAGCCGGAATGTTTATAAGGTTATTGCTAATGGATGTCCATCAAGTAAACGAACTGGGCGAAAAAGATGACAAAAAAGTGACTCAGATCATCGGAGCCAGCCAAAAAACGGTGATGCAGCGCGCACATCTCAATGAGCCGGAAGATGACTGGATTGCTCAGGAAGTGCCCGTTGCGCTGGTTTATAACGGCATTTCGCATGTGGTCATGATGGCTTCACCGAAAGATCTGCAGGCCTTTGCGCTGGGCTTTTCGCTGTCAGAAGGGATTATTGAATCGGTCAGTGATATTTACGGGATGGAGGTGACACCAAACTGTAACGGGATTGAGGTTAACATCGAATTATCGAGCCGCCGTTTCGCCGGGCTGAAAGAACGCCGACGTGCCATGGCAGGCCGCACCGGGTGCGGCGTCTGCGGCATCGAACAGTTAGGCGATTTATTCCGCCCGCTCGCGCCGCTGCCGTTCAGCCAAACCTTTGATCTGGCGAATCTGGACAACGCGCTGCACCAGCTGAAATCCGTGCAGGAAATCGGCCAGCTTACCGGCTGTACCCACGCCGCCGCGTGGATCACGCCGGAAGGTGAATTACTGGGTGGCTGCGAAGATGTGGGCCGTCATGTAGCTCTCGATAAAATGCTCGGTATGCGTGCCAGACAAAACGACTGGATATCCGGCGCCGCGCTGGTATCAAGCCGCGCCAGCTATGAAATGGTGCAGAAAGCCGCGATGTGCGGCATCGAAATCCTGTTTGCCGTCTCCGCCGCCACCACGCTCGCAGTCGACGTTGCCGAAAAATGCAATCTGACGCTGGTCGGTTTCAGTAAACCGGGACGGGCAACGGTGTATACGCATCCGCAGCGGTTACGTTAACTCTCTCTAAGCACCGCGTGCCTTTAGACAATTTAGGATTGTTTGCGGTTATCTGGTTCTAAGCCCCGTATAACAGGCGCTTACGAGTACCCGCACAAAGCATGGAGCATAGATAATCATTTTCAATATCATTTAATTAACTATAATGATCCGACTGATTACGCGGTGCTCACAATGACGGTGCCGCCCTACACTATGGAGACGATGAACATGAGTTATTCACTGCCATCACTGCCTTACGCATACGACGCACTCGAACCGCATTTCGACAAAGAAACGATGGAAATCCATCACACTAAACATCACCAGGCTTACGTGAACAACGCTAACGCTGCGCTGGAAAGCTTGCCGGAACTGGCTGCATTGCCGGTTGAAGAACTGATCACCAAACTGGATCAGGTTCCTGCAGACAAGAAAGTTGCACTGCGTAACAACGCAGGCGGCCACGCTAACCACAGCCTGTTCTGGAAAGGCCTGAAAACCGGCACCACCCTGCAGGGCGAACTGAAATCTGCGATCGAACGCGATTTCGGCAGCGTTGACGCTTTCAAAGAAACTTTTGAGAAAGCAGCGACCACTCGTTTCGGTTCAGGCTGGGCATGGCTGGTGCTGAAAGACGGCAAACTGGCGGTTGTTTCTACTGCTAACCAGGACAGCCCGCTGATGGGCGAAGCCATTTCCGGCGCTTCCGGTTACCCGCTGCTGGGCCTGGACGTGTGGGAACACGCTTACTACCTGAAATATCAGAACAAACGCCCTGATTACATCAAAGCCTTCTGGGCTGTTGTAAACTGGGACGAAGCAGCAAAACGTCTGGCTGAAGCGAAGTAATTTCGCCCTGCCGCCCTTCGCGGGCATGATGATGTTTTCGCCAATGGCGGGTCAGTGACCCGCCTTTTTTATGTCCTGAATTTGTATGCATGATCACTGTTTTACAGCGAATTATTCTTCCGTTTCCCACCATTATTAGACCCCGCTCGCATTAATCAAAAATACGCCACAGATCCTATAAAGTTTATTAAACAACCTACCGATAGATTGTTCACAAAGGCGTCACAAAAACGCATGTCTATTTAAAAGGGATGTTTGACGGAGAATGATTATGAGTAACGGATCGGGTCTTTCGCAGTGGATGAACAATCTCAAGGTCGGCACCAAACTGGGTCTGGGTTTCGGGCTGGTGCTTTTGATCGCGGCCGTCATTACCACTGCGGGAATGATTAAATTTAACGACATCAGTCAGCGTGCGGAAAAAGTCGATTTCAGTAATCAGATGAACGCATTACTCAATGATGCCCGCCTCAGCCGTACGCTTTATCAGCTCAATTACAATCCGGCATATCTCAAACAAAATCAGGACAACATAGACGCGCTGTCGCAACTGATTGAGCAGTCGAAAGACAAGCTGAAATGGGATGCCGCTGGCCAGGCAGAACTGGAGCAGGTGCCGGTAAAAATTCATGAATATCAGCAGGCACAAGCCGCGTTTAAAGAAGCCGTCGACCGCAAAGATGCGGTACGCGCCAGCTGGAATCTTTCCGAAACCGAAGCCGTTGTGAAACGTTTACAAGATCAGCTGCGTGTGGAAGATGCCGATCCTTCCATTCGTCTTTCACTGGCCGAAGTCATTCAAAAACTGATCAACGTGCGTTATGACGTGCGCGGCCTGTTGCTCAACATCAACAAGGAATCGGAAGCCAGGCTGTTAAAGTCAATTGATGATACGCAGGCCAATGCTAAAAAGCTGAACGCATTACTGTTGCCGGATCAGCAGGCCACACTCGCCCCGCTGATGAGTGCGCTGGCGACCTATAAAGATCACGTTATGGCCTACATGCCGGCTTACGAAGATGAACAAAAGAACTCGCAGCTGCTGACAGTAAAAGCCGCTGAGATGAACACACTGGTCGCAAAAATATTCAAAAATGAACTGGATAACACGCATAAAGACATCACTAATGCGCAGATGATCATGATGGTGATTACGCTGATCGTAATGCTGGTGGGGATTATCATTGCATGGCGAATCACCCGCCAGATTGCCCAGCCGCTGCGCGATACGCTGAAAACGGCGGAGGCGATTGCGCGGGGCGATCTGACTGTCGCGCATCCAACCACACGTCGCGATGAGCTGGGTATGCTGATGAACGCGGTGTCCGCGATGAGCCAGAATCTCAGTACGATGATTTATGAAATCCGCTCCGGCGTTTCACAGGTTTCTCACGCGGCGGCTGAAATCGCCGCCGGGAATACCGATCTTTCCTCACGCACCGAACAGCAGGCCGCAGCGGTTGAAGAAACCGCCGCCAGCATGGAAGAACTGAGCGCGACGGTGAAACAGAACGCCGATAACGCCCATCACGCCAGCAAACTGGCCAGCGAGGCTTCGGGCACCGCAACGCTCGGCGGCAAACAAGTCGGCGAAGTGGTCGACACCATGCAGCAGATTTCCGGCAGCTCAAAACGTATCGCCGAAATTACGTCCGTCATCAACAGCATCGCGTTCCAGACCAATATCCTGGCGCTGAACGCTGCGGTTGAAGCCGCGCGTGCCGGTGAACAGGGTCGCGGATTCTCAGTCGTCGCCTCGGAAGTCCGCATACTGGCACAGCGCAGTGCGCAGGCAGCGAAAGAGATCGAAGGGCTGATTGCCGAGTCGGTTGAACGTGTTAACACCGGCGCGAAGCTGGTGGAAAATACCGGACGCACCATGCAGGATATCGTGAAATCCGTCTCGCATGTGCGCGATATCATGGGTGAAATCGCCTCTGCTTCTGACGAGCAAAGCCGTGGTATCAGCCAGATTTCGCAGGCGATTGTCGAAATGGACAGCACGACACAGCAGAACGCCGCGCTGGTTGAGCAGTCATCCGCTGCCGCCGATTCACTCGAAGATCAGGCCGCGACGCTGACGCAGGCAGTCTCGGTATTCCGCCTGGCCGATAACGGCGATATGCTGGCCGCACCGGCATCCGCCGCGCTGCGCCGTCCGGCCCTGCCGCTGCCAGTTCAAGGCAAAACCAGTCAGGATAACTGGGAAACGTTCTGACTGATGAACCTGCGCACCCCGCATGTGCGCAGGTATTCCTTCTACTCCCGCTGCCGAATGCAGGTTATGCTTGAGCGAGTGACATTTCAGCAGCGGAGAGCTTATGCATTATCCCGACGTGTACATCGGTACCATCGAGCATTATCCCGACTTTTCACCCAGTGCGATTGCCAAACGTCAGGTTGATGGCGCTGTCGCTCTGACGCCTCTCGGGCTGGAGAACGATCAGCAGGCCGAGAAGTCTTATCACGGTGGCGCTGACCGCGCGCTGTGTCATTTTCCCCGCGAGCATTACGCCTGGTTGCGCCAGCAGTTTCCCGAAGAAGAGGACCGTTTTCATCCGCCTGCGTTTGGGGAAAACCTTTCGACACTCGGCATGACCGAAGATAACGTGTATATCGGTGATATTTTCCGCTGGGGCGACGCGCTGATTCAGGTCACGCAACCCCGTGCGCCCTGCTACAAACTGAACCATTTTCTCGACTGCAAAAACCTGTCGCCGCTGTTACAACAAAGCGGCCGCTGCGGCTGGTTATATCGGGTGGTCAGTACGGGGAATGTCAGTGGCGACCGGCCGCTGGAACTGCTGACGCGCAACAGTGAGGTGTCCGTCGCAGAAGCGATTTCTATCGCCTTCAACATGCCGTTTGATGAGGAACAGTATCGCCGTCTGATGTCTGCTGCAGGGATTTCTGCCAGCTGGAGTAAAACCATGCAGATGCGGCTGGTAAATCGCAAGATCGAGGATTTTGGGCGGAGATTGTTTGGGAAGTAAGAAACAGAACGGGTATGGCTGGAGGGGTTTTTCTTTGCTCCTCCCCCTGCGAAGGGGGAGGCTGGGAGGGGGTTATAAAGACAAAACCCGAGTCAAAGCACACTTCAACTCTTTGATTCTGCTTTAATACCCCACCCCAACCCTCCCCTTCGCAGGGGAGGGCGTGTTAGTTCAGAATTCTTTCTTAGCGAAACCGGTCACCGCTTTCAGGCCCATTTCGCGGCCCAGCGCAGTCATCGGGTGAACCACCACGATACCGCGAACGGTTTTCTTCAGCGTGCCCATATCAGCCTGTTCTTTCTTGGTGATTTCACGGCTGAACAGCTTTTCCAGCTTCTGCGCTTCGGTGCTGAGTTTTTTCTCACGCACTTCTTTCAAACGCGCGATCTCGGCAGCCAGTTTTTCTTTCTCTTCTTCGTGCTTGGCGATTAACTCAGCATTACCTGCCTGAATCACGGTCGCATCTTTGTGATTAAGTGCATCCAGCATGTCGCTGAGGCGTTTAATCTCGGCTTTTTCGACTTCTTTCATGGTTTCAGATCCGTTCATGCCGCAGCGGGCACGACTGTAAATTGGGAATAATAAACGTCAGTGTATCAGGAAGTGTGCGATTCTTCAGCTTGCTCCTGCGTTTCTGCCAGCCCCGGCGGCAAACCACACATCTCACACGCCCGCTCGCCGATGCGGATCATCGCCGAAATATAGCGGGTATCGAAAACATAACAGCACGATAAACGCAGGCCATTGGCGTAGCGACCGCTCGGTGAATACAGTTGTCCCGGCGTCATGCAGATTTTATCTTTCAGTAACTGGCGGAACAGCGTGACGCAATCGACGCCCGGCGGGAAATCCACCCAGATAACAAAGCCGCCTGCCGGTTGCGTGGCGCGGGTGCCCTGCGGGAAGTGACGGGCGATCAACGCGCGCGCCTGTTCCACCTGCGACGCGTAGCGTTTGCGTAAAACCCGCAGATGATGATCGTAACCGCCCGATTCCAGAAACAACGTCAGCGTTTGGGAAAGCAAGGCGGACTCTGCCATTGACGATACCGCTTTCAGTTTATGCAGCTTATCGGCAAAGCGTCCGCCGTCCACCCAGCCGATGCGAAAATCAGGTGCCAGCGTTTTGGTAAAGCTGGTGCAAAACAGGATCCAGCCGTCACGGTCAAAGGCTTTTACCGCCGGAGACAGCGTCGCGCCAAACTGAATTTCTGCGTAAAGCCCGTCTTCAATCAGGGGGACCTGGTGATCGTTCATCAGCCGCGCCAGCCGTTTTTTCGCCGCCAGTGGCATGGTAAAGCCCAGCGGATTTTGCGCCGTCGGCATGGCGATCACTGCATTCAGCCGTTTCTCGGTCAGCAGCATTTCCAGCACATCCAGCGACAGGCCGGTTTGCGGATCGGTGGGGATTTCCACTGCTTTCAGTCCGAGACTCGCCAGCATCGGCAGCAGATAAAAATAGGTCGGCGTTTCCAGCCCGATACTGTCGCCGGGTTTGGTGGTAACGCGCAATGCCAGCTGTAACGCCTCCATACAACCGTGCGTAATCGTGATATCCGCAGGCTCTAAAATCATGCCGAGCGTCAGTGCACGGCGCGCAATTTGCTGGCGTAACGCCGGGCTGCCCGGCGGCAGCGCGTATTGCCCGATCAGATTGGGCTGACGACGCAGCAGTGACGACATAATCCGCCCCAGTTTTCCGGTCGGGTAAAAATCGTTCGACTGCGGACAGGCTAGCGATAAGTTGGTGTAGGTGGGGTCAATTTGCGAGGCGAACACTTTGTCGATCAGATCCAGCACTTCATCTGCCGGTTCTGCCGCTGGCGTCTGCGGCTGTTCCTGCGGCTGATGGTCCAGCGCGGGCAACGCGGCACGCACATAAAAACCGGACTGCGGACGTGCCTCGATAAAGCCGCGATCTTCCAGCCGCCGGTAAGCAGCTACCACGGTGTTGATACTGACTGACCAGGTTTGTGCGCTGCGTCGCACGGACGGCAAACGACTGCCCGGTGCGAGTGTGCCACGGCGGATAGCGTCCGCCAGTTGTTCCGCCAGTTGGTTATATCGCGTGTCGCTGAAATCCGCTGTATCAGTCATGGTGTCAGTTCCGTGAAAAGTCATGGGTACAGTTTTTAGTTATGCTATCTGTAACCATAACAATAGCGTATTTCTGGTTCTGTTACCTTTCCTGTGCAGTGTTTACTCTGGTTATCTGGAAAACAGGGGATGCAGGAAAACAAAATGATCGATACCGCTTTTGTCAGTTACGTCACCGTGATGTCAATTACACCCGGCCCGAACAATCTGTTGCTGGCGGCTTCCGGGGTGAATTTCGGGCTGCGCCGCAGCGTGCCGATGATGCTGGGAATTACGCTGGGCTGCGTGGTGCAGTGTGCGCTGATGACCTCCATGCTGGCGATTCTGCTGAGCTGGATGACCGTTGTGCGTCTGCCAATGGCGGCAGTGGGCTGTGCGTATCTGTTCTGGCTGTCGTGGAAAATTTACCGTTCCGGCTCGCCGAAAGAAGGCGCAAAACAGCAACCGATGAACATGATTAATGGCGCGTTATTTCAGGCAGTGAACCCGAAAGCGTGGCTGATGGCGACCAACGTGGCGATTCTGTTTACCCCGCCGGATGGCAACATGCTGCATCACACGCTGCTGATTTGTGTCGGCTTCGCGCTGATCAATCTGCCCTGCATTCTGGTGTGGGTCGTGATGGGTGACAGATTACGTCAGGCGCTACGTGTGGAATGGAAGCTGAAAATGTTTAACACAATCATGGGCGGCATGATGGCATTAACCGCGCTGTGGTTGCTGGTCGGCGAAGTGCGCCATGCGCTTAACTAAAACAAATCCCCAAAATAGTTCGGGTTGCAGGAAGGCGGCAAGTGATGGAGTCCCGATGAGCTTACTCATGTAAGTGATTCGGGTGACTGAACGCAGCCAACGCATCTGTGGCTCGAAGTATGACGGGGATTTATTTTTGCACCGGAGAAAGCCTGGAAGGCTGCTGATTACTGATGTGGGCGATCAGCCCTGTCACGGAAAGGACCATGGTGGAGCGGACGATTTGTTGATAGCGCTGACGTTGCATGGCGATCAGCGACTCGTCGGCTTCGCCCGGTTTCAGGAAAGTGGGCGCTGGCGGCAGTTCTGTCACACAATGCAATTCACCGAACGGGCCGAGAATTTCATCATCGGTAAAACGATACTCTTCACCGTCGTAATTCAGCTCTTCACGCAGCGCCATCAGTAATTCTGCATCTTCGTATTCATGACGGCTGATCACGCCCAGCGCATAAATCAGTTTGAGACGTACAGACAAATCACCGAGCGGTCCGGTGCCGGTCAGTAACGGTTCGACTGCATATTTCACCGCATAATCATCTTTACGGAAAACCTGCACCACCAGAATATCCAGCGCTTCGGCCAGTAACTCCACAGCGGTCATTAAAAAGCTGCGCACGGTTTTACCCGCATTAAGCTTTTCAAGTACACGGTTTTCAAACGCCTGAGCTTTTTCCATAGGGCTTACTTGCATTAAAGAGCCGATGCTGACAGCGCCCCTGGCGTCATCCATGATGCGCGCATGTCGGGCAGAAACATCCCGCCCGACAGGGCTTTCTTTGCCTGGTGTTGGCGAAATCAAAATAAACGCAGTATCAGTGCATCGATTCGTAGAGAGCGACGGCTTTCGCCACAACTTCGCCATCTTCTGGCAGACCTGAAATCTGGGCAAGGGCGGCTTTTGGCCCAACTTTCTCCAGCAATTCTACCAGTTCTTTAGCTTGCGGATCTTGCTCGCTGCGATAATGCATCGCGGCCGCAATCCCTCTCACCAGATTGTCGTTCGGCAAGCGATATTCCTGCGTGCCCAGCAAGGGTTTGATCAGACGATCACCCGCACTCAGTTTACGCAGTGGCTGACGGCCAACGCGCTCAACATCGTCATGCAGGTACGGGTTTTCGAAACGGGTCAGGATTTTTTCGATGTAAGCGAAATGTTTTTCCGGGTCAAAACCGTAACGGCGGATCAGCACTTCCCCGCTTTCTTCCATGGCACCGCGAACCACCAGACGCACTTTCTCGTCGAGGATCGCATCACGAATTGTCGCGTGGCCTGCCTGCTGGCCGAGATAGGCGGTGATGGCATGACCGGTGTTGAGGGTGAACAGTTTACGTTCAACAAACGCCATCAGGTTATCCGTCAGTTCCATGCCTGCGATTTCCGGCAATTCTCCTTTGAACTGGGTTTTATCCACAATCCATTCGCTGAAGGTTTCAACGGTGACTTCCAGCGGATCGGTGGTGCCCGCTGCCGCAGGGGGAACGATGCGGTCTACGGCGGAATCGACAAAACCGACGTGCGCTTCAACCCAGGCTTTTTCATCTTCCGGCAGGGCGTTGAATACGTGCTGTTTAAACTGGCTGGTACCGCGCACCATGTTTTCGCAGGCGATAATGTTCAGCGGCTTTTCGTTGCCTTGCTGATGACGCAGCACCAGACCTTTAGCGACGTTCGGCGCGATTTTTTCCAGCACGGTCGGACCGACGGCGGTGGTCACCAGATCGACTTCAGCGATCAGGTTGATTGCCTCCTGACCGGCGCTGTTCACGGCATTCACATTACTGACAGGCTCAACGGTGGCCTGTTCACCGACCACGTGCACGTCGTAACCTTTACGGCTGTTCAGCGCATCCAGTAAGGCAGGGCTGACATCCGCAAACGTCAACTCAATCCCGGCATCAGCAAGTAATTTACCGATAAAACCGCGACCAATGTTACCTGCACCAAAATGTAATGCTTTCATAATATTTCCTTCAAATCGGGGGCCATACTTTATGGTAAAAAGCTTTGGGTAAAGCTGGGAGCCGCCCGGCTCCGAATCAACAAGCGGGTCTTTTATCAAGACCCGCTTAGTAACGCTCTACTGATTACTCAACCTTAGCCGCGAAGAATAGTCAGAACTTCTTCAACGCTGGTGGTGTTCGCCAGACGTTCGATAACACCTTCTTCGTCCAGCGCCGTGGTCAGTTTGGTGATCACGTTGATGTGCTCATTATTGCGCGCTGCGATACCGACGACCAGGCGTGCACGGTCATCTTCATCATCGCCCCAGCGGATACCCGCCGGATACTGGCAGAACACGATACCGGTTTTCAGCACGCGATCTTTCGCTTCGATGGTACCGTGCGGCACAGCGATGGATTCGCCCAGATACGTCGAGGTCAGCTGCTCACGAGCCAGCATCGCGTCGACATATTCTGCCTGAACATACCCGCCTTTCACCAGTTGTTCACCGGCAAAACGAATCGCGTCTTCTTTGGTCGACGCGTTCAGGCCGAGGAAGATGTTGCTTTCGCTAATGCGGAACAGGTTTTCGTTTTCATTGTCAGTCACGATGCTGTCGCCCAGCGTGGTGGTCACTTTCTCTTTGTACTGGCTGGCTTTGTTCACTTCAACCAGACGTGAAGTCAGGTCCGTGTACAGGCCGCTGTCGAGGAAGTTGGTCAGCGAAATGTGCTGTGCGTGTGGCACCTGGCGCATGGCGCGTTCAGTCAGGTCACGGTGAGTAATCACCAGATCCACATCATCAGGCAGGTTGTTGATCGCGCTGTTGGTGACGCTGATGTTGGTCAGCCCGGCATCCTGCACTTTTTTGCGCAGCACACCGGCACCCATTGCGCTGGAACCCATACCGGCGTCACAGGCAACGATGATTTTACGTACGGTAGACAGGTCGCCCGCCACGCCTGCAACAGCAGGTTTGCCGCCTTTAGACTGGGCTTTCATATCCTGCATACGGCGTGTTGCTTCGTCCAGATCGTCGCCGTCTTTCGCTTTGGTGGTTTTCAGCAGGAAAGAAGAGATAACGAAGGACACCGCAAAGGCTGCCACGATAGCCGCGATGTTAGCGAAGTACGCACCTTTTGGTGTCATCGCCAGAACCGCCAGGATGGAACCCGGAGAAGCCGGAGACACCAGACCGCCATTCAGCACAGTCAGGGTGAACACGCCAGTCATACCGCCCAGAATGACTGCCAGCAGCAGACGTGGGTTCATCAGAACATATGGGAAATAAATTTCGTGGATACCACCCAGGAAGTGGATGATTGCCGCACCGCCAGCTGATTGTTTAGCACTGCCACGACCGAAGAACATGTACGCCATCAGGACGCCCATACCCGGACCCGGGTTCGCTTCGATCAGGAAGAAGATAGATTTACCGGTTTCAGTCGCCTGCTGGATACCCAGCGGAGAGAAGATACCGTGGTTGATAGCGTTGTTGAGGAACAGGATTTTCGCCGGTTCAACAAAGATAGACGCCAGCGGCAACAGGTTATGAATAACCATGATGTGCACGCCTGCAGCCAGCACTTTAGACAGTGCTTCTACCAGCGGACCGATTGCCAGGAAGGCCAGAATGGCCAACAGCATACCGATAATACCGGCCGAGAAGTTGTTGACCAGCATCTCGAAGCCACTTTTGATTTTACCGTCAACCCAGCGGTCGAAACGCTTGATACACCAGCCGCCCAGCGGACCTACAATCATTGCGCCGAGGAACATTGGCATATCCGCACCAACGATAACACCCATTACGGTGATTGCGCCGACCACACCACCGCGATCACCACCGACCAGACGACCACCGGTATAACCGATGAGCAATGGCAGAAGATAAGTGATCATCGGGCCAACCAGTTTCGCTAATGTTTCATTAGGGATCCAGCCGGTAGGAATGAACAGAGCAGTAATGATACCCCAGGCGATAAACGCGCCGATGTTGGGCATTACCATGTTACTCAGGAAGCGACCAAAGTTTTGAACTTTGATCTTAACGTCTGGTGAAAACATAAAACGCACCCCTATTGATACGCGCTGACAATAGAGCGCGTGATATCAGTTAATTATCGGTGACGGTTGTTTCGGTTTTTGTGCCACTGCTTTAAAAATCCGTCCGTCGAATTGCTGTCTGCGAGGCGGACTCTACCACGTGATTATAGGCCTCGCGTAGCCACCCGACAGCCCGTGACGCAGATCACACGTATACAGCCTTCACCCCCTGCATTTTGGTGATCATCATCACAAAAACAGCCTGTAACCGAGCTACACTGACGATTATTTGAGCGTGACCCTGCCAAATATGTGACTTAAGTCACTTTTTGTTAACGAGTCTTTATCATTAAAACGTGATATTGATCACAAAGTATTTTTCGCCGGACTTGTGTATTTCGCTTAAAAAGCATTCAGACGTGTCTGAGGAAAGGAAAACTGAGTTTACGGGAGAGATGTTGAAAGAAAATTACAGGGGGAGCGGGTATCCGGAATACCCGCTTCTTCTTTAATCGGGGACAGGTTCATCACGAAGCTTATGAGTAACATTCAAAATCACTTTTGATTCAGAATCACCATAACTATCCAGATATTGTGGATCAACGTGATGGGAAGCAGGGATTTCATAAGAAATTGGCTTGCCTCTGTCATCTTTTCTCGGACGGCTATAACCGAAAAATTTTGTATACCGTCTCGGTGCCGTTCCCTCAAAATTCTCGAAAATAACCTTTTTAGTTTTATCCGTACTGTCGGCATGAGCTATCGAATCACCGTGAAGGTCTTCAGCCAGACTCTTGGCATAAGGTTCGATATAAACCACCCTCTTCAATCCAGCGGCAACAATATGTCGTGCACAGTTGTGGCAAGGATAAGTTGTGCAATAAAGTGTCTTATCACAAGTACTTGCATTCGCAAGACGCGCCATCGTAGTAATTGCATCCATTTCGGCATGAATAGCACGCGAGTATTCAATCAGGGACTTTATTTTTGGGGTTTTCATAATCTGTATTGCAAGTTCATTCGCCCGTGACGGATCACTACGGGCGATCACTGCTTCGACCTCACGCCTGACTAAATCCTTGTGCATATCACTATGGCAGCCATCGTTGTTATAACAGCGTTTATCGCTCTTGCTTTCACAGGAATAGAGCCCACCACCTGCAGCAGGTACATCGTTGCAGCCAGTGGAGAGGATATTGCAATTATCATCCGTAATAGCAGCCCCCACCTGACGCGATAAACAGGCAGAGCGTAATGCGGCTGAATTCGCGGTGAACATGCCGGTTTCATCCTGGCTGGGACTCACATTATTTGCGCCATGTACAAGGTCGATAAATCGGGCTATCGATTTTTTAATCTGATCATTATTTATGTTCCTGATAAAATAATCGGCACACTGCAATGTGTCCTCGACATGTTGACCATAAGGGTACTCGGAACGCCTGTCGCGCCTGATTATTTCGGCAATCTGATGATCGTTAAGAAAATCCTTTTTCAAATTAATAACTCTTTCATTAATCGTTCTCACTAAGCCGATCAGATAAAAATTATTACGATACACCTCACGAAAGAGATCAACTTCTTCAGGATGTTTTAATTGATCGACAATGTAAGCTATTTTACTGGTTGATTTTCCTGAGGCTCCTTTAAAATCTCCCGTATTTAAATTTGCCGTCCTGATAACTTTTATTTTCCGGATAACCAATTCGGAGTTAATGATATTGCCATGTTTTTCACGCAGAGTATTACCGAGATTTTGCAACTGGATAAAATGCTCATAGCCTTCAAGTTTCTTTAACTCTGCCGCTTCAGCAGCTGACAGGGTGTCTGCCATTAAATCGCTAATTCTTATATGCACAACATGATAATTACAGGCTTTAAGTTTAGTGATGATTTTTTCTTTAAGGGTTTTAACCCCTGATCCACTCGCCCCACAAAGTCCGATGACCAGTTCTTGTGAGCGGCGCTCACGAATATCATCAATGCTGTTATTGTTGCCGAATGATTGATTTGATGCAGGTAATGAAATGATTTTTTTTGCCGGTTCAGCCATAGACACTCCAATGACTGGACAGCCTGAATGTTACCAGTCTAGCTTGGCTGCTTCTTCCAAAACCTGAGCCATGGCCTTTTTATATGCAGCAGACTGACGCCGGGCCGAAAGATCAATAACGTGCTCTGATCCCGTGCTCTCCACTGCTGAGAATTCGGAATGCTGTTCATCCGTTTTCAACGCAGCATAATCAGCGAATTGAACAATCATAAGCTATCYATGTAATCAGTAAAAAATTGAGTAAACTCTGCTGGCAGATCCCAGAATCAGAGATTGTTTCATTGGATGAATATCCATGAAGAAAAGAAGGTTACCACGTCAAAACCCACGAAGTGAGTAAAAATTTACTCAGTTTCAGCCGTTACATTCAATACTGAGAAGTGCTTTCCAAACTATACCTGAGAAGAAAATCCGACAGCACAGGCTGCCGGATTGAAACAAAAATTACTTCCCGCCCTGCGCCTTCACGATAGCGGCCTGCAGTTCTTCAGCAGACACAGCACCAGGCAGAACGCTGGTGTTTTCAGCGGTCGCGCCGCTGGTTGGCATCACCACGAACCCTGGCGTACCGCTGAAGCCCAGCGTACGGGCCAGCTCATCGTTAGCGGCGATGGCTTCGTGCGTCGCTTTACGCTGTGCATCGGTTGGCGCTGTCGCTTTCGCGGCTTTCACTGCACCGGCGATATCGGCATCCGTAAGCTTACCTTCGTCATGACCGGTGCGGTAAATGCTGTTGTGGTAATCAAAGTACGCCTGAGCGCCTTTTTCTTTCCAGATAGCCATACCGGTTTCAGCCGCAGTGATGGACGCTTTCCAGCGGTCACCAAAGATTGGCCATTCTTTGAAGACGAAACGTACGTTCGGATTGGCTTTCACGGTCTGCTCAACAACCGGCGCCATGTGGCTGCAATACAGGCACTGGTAATCGAAGAATTCCACGAACGCGACTTTTGCATCTTTCGGGCCGTAGCTTGGGGTCGCAGGGTCGTTCAGCAGAGCTTTAGAATTTGCCAACACCGCGCTCAGGGTTTGCTGTTGTTGCTGATCAGCCTGCTGTGCCTGCAATTTCTGGCTGACCTGCACCAGAATTTCCGGGTGCTGCAACATGTAATCCGCCGCAATTTTACCAATGGCTTCCTGTTGCGCCGGGGTGAAATCTGCGGTTGCGCTGTCGGCAGCAACCGCCAGCGTCGGTGTCAGCACAAGGGAAGCCAACAGAGTCATCATCTGACGTTTCATCAAAAATCCTTAAAGTGAAAGACGGGAAAAAACTGACAGTTACCTTCAAAAGTAGAGGAACTCAGCCGGATTTGCAGGCAAAAAATTGTCATTTTTTATAAACAGGCGGACAGGATCTCAGTCAATAAAAAAGCCACGTACAAGATGACGTGGCTTCGTTGCTGATATCAGTCAGGCTTAGTTGCTAAAATCGCCCTGTGCGACTTTTTGCGCCTGAAGCAATGTCTGCTGTTTACCCACCAGATTCGACATCATGGTGTTGTACTGCGTGGCCTGTTGCTGCGTCGGGAACTGCACGCCGCCGTTGGCGAAAGCAACCTGCGTGCCCTGCTGTTGCAGGAAATCACCCACAGACGCGATATCCTGCGTGAAGCTTTGCAGCGCAGGCACCAGTGGTGTCAGCACGTTAGCAGGCTGGGTCACCACGCTGTTGTATACCTGGCTATAAACCGCTTTCAGATCGTCCGGTTGTTTCAATGCCGCCATCGCGGTGTCGGCTTTCACTTTTGAGTCACGCAACTGCGCATTCAGCAAACTCAGCGTGCTGGCCGCCTGTTGCAACGCGCTGCGCTGAGTCATGTAATCCTGCGGCGTACGCACCTGACCAATCGCGCTCACCACCGGCACCAGGCTACCTTCAACGGCACCTTTCATCTGGCGGGAGAATGACAGAATGATGCCGTAGTCATTCGCGTAATTACCAAAACGTTGTTTCTGATCTTCACTCAGCGACGGCAGATTTTGCCCGCTACGCATCACGGTATTTTGCAAATAATCGATAAAGGCTTTGCGTTGCTCCGGTTCTTTATCGCCGCATGCAGTGAGCTGAAACACCACCAGCAGTGCGATAAACGGCGCCAGCCAGCGAGAAAATGCACCGCTTCTGATCCCTACAGCCATGAGTCCTGACTCCTGATTTCAATGTTCTTCTTCCGGCCAGTTCCCTGCCGATGCTGTGCATTCCATGCGGGTTATAGGATAGAACAATTGGGGGGAGAACGCTTTTTAAAAAAGCGTAGAAATTGGCATCCGATAAGCTGCCTTGCTCCTCCCCCTGCGAAGGGGGAGGCCAACCCTCCCCTTAGCAGGGGGAGGGAGCAAAAACTTAACTTACTGAAGCAGCGAAATATCCGCCACCTGCAGGAACAACTCCCGCAGTTTGGAGAGCAGCGTCAGGCGGTTGATACGCACCGCTTCGTTCTCATCCATCACCATCACGGTATCAAAGAACGTATCGACGGTTTCACGCAATGCAGCCAGTTCCACCAGCGCTTCTTTGTACTGACCGGCGGCAAACAGCGGTTCCAGCTTGTCGCGCAGAACCACCAGATGCGTCGCCAGTTTCAGCTCAGCAGGTTCTTTCAGTACGGACGCGTGGACGTGATCCAGCAGAACATCCGTGGATTTCGCCAGAATGTTGGACACACGCTTGTTGGCCGCCGCCAGCGTGGCCGCTTCATCCAGCGTACGGAAGTAGCTCACCGCTTTCACGCGCGCATCGAAATCAGCCGGTTTGGTCGGACGACGTGCCAGCACAGCCTGAATGGTATCAACTGCGTGACCTTCTTCCTGATACCACGCGCGGAAACGACCGAGCATGAAATCAACCACATCATCTACTACCTTCTCGTTAGTCAGCTTGTCGCCGTACAGACGCACTGCTTCTTCGGTCAGGGTTTGCAGATCAAGCGGCAGGTTTTTCTCAACGATAATACGCAGAACACCCAGCGCGGCACGGCGCAGTGCGAACGGGTCTTTGTCGCCTTTCGGATGTTGACCGATGCCAAAAATACCGGCCAGGGTGTCCATCTTGTCAGCGATTGCCAGCGCGCACGCTACCAGCGAAGCCGGTAACTCGTCGCCCGCAAAGCGTGGCTGATATTGCTCGTTCAGCGCAACCGCGACTTCTTCCTGCTCGCCGTCGTGACGTGCATAATGCATGCCCATCACGCCCTGCGTGTCGGTGAACTCGAAGACCATGTTGGTCATCAGGTCACATTTAGACAGAAGACCGGCGCGTTTTGCGTTCTCAACGTTGGCACCGATTTTCTCAGCGATCCAGCCAGACAGCGCCTGAATACGGTCGGTTTTGTCGCGCAGCGTACCCAGTTGCTTCTGGAACAATACGGTTTCCAGACGCGGCAGGTTATCTTCGAGACGTTTCTTGCGGTCGGTATTGAAGAAGAATTCGGCATCGGCCAGACGCGGACGCACCACTTTCTCGTTACCGGAAATGATTTGCTGCGGATCTTTCGATTCGATGTTGGCGACAAAGATGAAGTTCGGCAGAAGTTTGCCTGCGGCGTCGTACACCGGGAAATACTTCTGGTCGCCTTTCATGGTGTAAACCAGCGCTTCAGCCGGAACAGCCAGGAATTTCTCTTCGAATTTCGCGGTCAGCACCACCGGCCATTCAACCAGAGACGCGACTTCTTCCAGCAGACTTTCACTCAGATCAGCGATACCGCCAATTTCTTTTGCCGCTTTTTCCGCGTCACGTTTGATCAGCGCTTTACGCTGCTCGTAATCGGCAATGACTTTGCCGCGTTCCAGCAGAATTTGCGGATACTGATCGGCATTATCAATCGTGAATTCAGGCTCGCCCATGAAGCGGTGACCGCGAAGAGTGCGGGCAGAATCGATACCGAGAATTTTCGCCGGGATCAGCTCATCGCCTAACAGCAGGGTGACAGTATGCACCGGACGCACGAACTGCACGTCGGAATCGCCCCAGCGCATCAGTTTAGGAATTGGCAGTTTAGACAGTGACGTGGCGATCATCGCAGGCAGCAGTTGTTGCGCGCTTTCGCCTTTGACGTGCGCACGGTAAACCAGCCATTCGCCTTTGTCAGTGACCAGACGATCGGCCTGATCAACGGTGATACCGCAACCGCGAGCCCAGCCTTCAGCGGCTTTGCTGGGTTTGCCTTCGGCATCAAATGCCTGCGCCACAGCCGGGCCGCGTTTTTCAACTTCGCGGTCAGCCTGGGATTCATGCAGACCGGAGACTTTCAGCGCCAGACGGCGCGGTGCGGCAAACCATTTTACGTCGCCGTGTGGCAGATTCGCCGCATCCAGCTCCGCAGTCAGGTTAGCGGCAAAAGATTCAGCAAGGCTGCGCAGAGCCTTCGGTGGCAGTTCTTCCGTGCCGATTTCCACCAGAAATGTTTTTTCAGTCATGGACTTATCTCACTTCTCGTTCTTTTTGCACATCGGGAAGCCCAGCACTTCGCGGGAAGCGTAATACGCCTCAGCTACCGCTTTAGTCAGGGTACGGATGCGCAGAATGTAGCGCTGACGTTCAGTCACAGAAATCGCTTTACGCGCGTCGAGCAGGTTGAAGCAATGGGCCGCTTTCAGGATGCGCTCGTAAGCAGGCAAGGCCAGTGGATTTTCGAGTGCCAGCAGGGTTTGCGCTTCTTTCTCGTGCTGTTCAAAACAGGTGAACAGGAAATCGACATCGGCGTATTCAAAGTTATACGTCGATTGTTCCACTTCGTTCTGATGGAACACGTCGCCGTAGGTGGTTTTACCCAGCGGACCGTTGCTCCACACCAGATCGTACACGCTGTCCACGCCCTGGATGTACATCGCCAGACGTTCCAGACCGTAAGTGATTTCGCCGGTTACCGGTTTACATTCCAGGCCCCCGACCTGCTGGAAGTAAGTGAACTGCGTCACTTCCATGCCGTTCAGCCACACTTCCCAGCCAAGACCCCAGGCGCCGAGCGTCGGGTTTTCCCAGTTGTCTTCAACGAAGCGGATATCGTGGATCAGCGGATCAAGACCCAGCTCTTTCAGTGAGCCGAGGTACAGCTCCTGAATGTTTTCCGGTGAAGGTTTGATCATCACCTGAAACTGATAATAGTGCTGCAGGCGGTTCGGGTTCTCGCCGTAGCGGCCATCGGTCGGACGGCGTGATGGCTGAACATAGGCTGCCGCAAAAGGCTCAGGGCCGAGTGCGCGCAGACTGGTCATCGGGTGCGAGGTCCCCGCGCCGACTTCCATATCCAGCGGTTGAACAATGGTGCAGCCCTGCTGCGCCCAATAATCTTGCAGTGTCAGGATCAGGCCCTGAAATGTCTTGGTATCAAACTTTTGCATGTTGGATTCGCACGCGAGAAAGTGGGTGTAAAGAGAGTGCGACAGTATACCCGCTGCACGGAAGATAATCAGCCAGAATCAGGCGACTGAGCGTCACAGAGAGGCAGTGTTTAGTTTTGGATGCGATTTTTTCGGAAAGTGAAAGGGGCTGAGCGCCCCTTTTATCCCTTAAAACCGCGCACTCAGCCCGGCGTTGTAGGAGGTTTGTTCGCCGGAATCCAGTCCGGTGGTTTGTGAAATAGCCGCAAATGCTGAAATGCTGTGGGTGATTTGCACGTTTAAGCCTGCGGTCATATCCACCCAGTCGTCGTCCTGTTCGCCGGTGGTGCGGCTGAACCGCGTGCGGGTGGATTTGATCGCGCCGGTGGTGGTGTAGGTTTTATCGCCAAACTGGCGGTCATAGGTGACCTGCGCATACGGATTGACGATGCCGAGTTCGGCATTCACCCGCCAGCCGAGCGCACCGATTTGTGAATGAGAAGTCTGATCGCCAAAACGCATCGAGGTACTGTTGTTGCCCTTCTCGCTGTAACCTTCAACACTGCTGTAATCCCAGCTGTATTGCGCCACCGGCCCGGTTTTCAGCACCGGCAGAACCGGGAAGTCCCAGCCTGCGGTGACGCGTCCGCCGATCTGTTTGCCGTCCGTTTCACCGCGCTCCGTCCGGGTGGTAGGCCCGAGCGTAATGCGGCGTTTGATATCGTCATAATTGAGCGAGCCGTAGTGCACATCGCCGTTGATCCAGCCATTTTCGGCGATTTTAATGCCGGTGAAGGCGGTCGCCATCCAGCCGCGCGTACGGTAGCTGTAATGATCTGTCGGATCGTCTTTATCATCGGAGCCGGAAAGCATAAGCCCCATCATCCAGCGATCGGTCATCTGATAATCCATGCCGATATTCAGCGAGTTAGCCGTCAGGTCGCCATCACCCAGCCCCATCGACGGGCTGAATTTGCTGTCCGCACTTTGCCCGGCATAACCGCCAAACATGCCGAAGGTTCCCGCATCGTTATCCTGCGTACGCAACTGCTGATAACGGCTGTCGAGCAAGCCTTGTGTATTTCGCGCCAGCGCCAGTGAACCCTGACTCAGCGCAGAAGCTTCCAGCGGGCCGTCGAGCACCGACTGCATATATTGCGCAATCAGCGCGTGCGCCTGAGGCGTCGGGTGGAAATGGTCAGAAAACAGGAAAGCTTTGCTGCTGTCGAAACCCGGCAGATTCGAAGTACATTCCGAGGCGGATGTCCCGACCGGACAGGCCGTACCGGCAGTATTGGCAAAACCGTACCGCGCCGGATCGGCAACCACTTCGTTGAACAGCCCGTTGATATCCACGCGTGCAATATTGCCGCCGGTTTTCGCCAGCGCGATATCTTCGGTGGTGTTGTAGGTGTCGGTCAGGCCGCCCGCCACGTCTTTCAGCGCGTCATACGCGGCCGCCAGCCCTTTGGCGATCACGTCCTGTACCAGCGGAATGCCCGAGCCTTTCGCCGCAGCGGCCGCCAGCGCATTGTGAATGGCCTCGGTGCGGGCATCGGCATCCGGCGTATTTTGTGCATTCAAATACTGATACGCCGCTGCCAGCGCCTGTTGCTGCACCGGCAGCAATCCGACCTGGATCACGCCTTCCATCAGCACCGGTGTCAGACCGATATTCGGCACCGTCGGCACCACAACCGTGCCAGCACCGGCTTTCAGTAAATCGTTCACCTGTGAGGCCGCCTGCGTCGCGCTGTTGGTGGCAATTTCGACCGCCGTAACCGGATTCAGGCTCAGCGCCGCAGCGGCCAGATCGTTGCCGCCAATCCAGTGAACATACAGCCCGTTCGGATCGGCTTTGCCGCCGGTCGACGTCAGATAGCTTTTAACCTGATCCTGGGTGGTGTAATCAGAATCCAGCCCCGGCACCGCCACACCGCCACCTTCGGCATAGTTCAGGCCGCCTTTTGAAGAAGGAGCTAAGGTTGTGCCGATGTTGTTCGCCAGGATCTCGTCATAAAGCGGATGCGTGCTGCTGTCGAAGGTCCAGCGACCAATGTTACCGGTGTCGCTCAGGCTGTCGCCGAACACATAAAGCTGGTCAAAAGCCTTCGCGGGAGCCTGTAAACCGAGGCACAGTGCCACGGCAAATGCTCCCTGAGAGAGTCGTAAAATCGACGAATTCTTGCCTGCCATAACGGTGATTTCCCTCAATAATGACGCTCAACGCAAGGATTAAACGTAAGGATTACGTAATGATTGGCTTTAAATATTGTTCAGATCCGACCAGCGTCAAGGTGGGGATTTAGAAATTGCGACGTTGCAGAGTTATCCGAGAAGCCACACACTGACACCACGCATTTAAGCCTCTTATAAGGACGACAGAATGGCGACTACCCGATGCAACTGGGTTTCGAAAGAACCGATTTACCTCGAGTATCACGATAAAGAATGGGGCGTGCCGGTTAAAGATGGCCGCGAATTGTTTGAAATGTTGTGTCTGGAAGGCCAGCAGGCCGGTCTGTCGTGGATCACCGTGCTGAGAAAACGCGAAAACTATCGCCAGAATTTTCATCACTTCGACCCGGTGCGCATTGCGAAAATGACCGATGACGACGTGGAGCGGCTGGTGCTCGACGCCGGGATCATCCGCCATCGTGGCAAAATCAAAGCCATTATCGGCAACGCACAGGCGTATCTGGCGATGCAGGCCGGTGGCGAAGACTTCTCTGAATTCATCTGGAATTTTGTTGGCGGCCAACCGGTCATCAATAATCCGCTTGGCCCGGAAGGGGTTCCGGCGACCACCGCCGTATCCGATGCCATGTCCAAGGCGCTGAAAAAGAAAGGCTTTAAGTTTACCGGCTCGACAATTTGTTATGCCTTTATGCAGGCGGCCGGGCTGGTGAACGATCATCAGTCATATTGCTTCTGCCATCCGGCGAATCAGCCGTCATGATCCGTGCAGCGCGGCCCGCCGACACCGAAGCCATTCTGATGCTCTGGCTGCGCAGTTCTTTGCTTTCACATGCGTTCATCGCCGAATCCTACTGGATTGAAAGCCTGCAAATGGTCAGAGAAGATTTTCTGCCCAAAGCCAGAACCTGGGTCGATTGCGACGAAGATGATCAGGTTTGCGGATTTATCAGCGTGATGAATCAGCAGTTTATCGGTGCGCTGTTTGTAGAAGCCTCACACTACGGCGATGGCACCGCGCAGCGTCTGATGGCGGCGGCAAAGGAGGAATATCCGGTGCTGCTGCTGGAGGTTTACCAACAAAATGATCGCGCCGTCTCGTTCTATCGCAAGGAAAATTTTGAGATAACCGCGAACACCCGCCATCCCGGCACGGATATGCCAACGTACATTCTGCGCTGGCATCATCCCCTTTCTGAATAAGTTCCAAAAATCCGTAAAAATACAAAAACGGATATCCGGAATTCTCCTACTGCTTAACGTGCCGAAATTGCGCATAAAGAGCGCCAGAACGCCGCAGGACTGATGTCCTCCCGTTGCATTTGTTTATGTTTTGACACCTTTTTCTGTGCAACTTCTCAGAAAGCGCGAAGTCATAATGCAGCGGTTAAGTTCTGAATAATAAACATCCTGAAGGAAATAAGATGAGCAAAAGATTAGTTGTGGTTGCGGGCGTACTTTGCGCCACCCTGGGCCTGTCGGCCTGTACCACTAACCCTTACACCGGCGAATCAGAAGCAGGGAAATCCGGCATTGGCGCAGGTCTTGGGGCCGCGCTCGGCGCAGGCGTCGGTATGCTGTCTTCTTCTAAACACGACCGCGGCAAAGGCGCGCTGATCGGTGCCGCAGCCGGTGCTGCACTGGGCGGCGGTGCAGGTTATTACATGGATGTGCAGGAAGCTAAACTGCGCGATAAAATGAAAGGTACCGGCGTCAGCGTGACCCGTCAGGGCGATAACATCGTGCTGAATATGCCGAACAACGTCACCTTCGACACCAACAGCAGCACGCTGAAACCGGCAGGCGCTAACACGCTGACCGGCGTGGCGATGGTACTGAAAGAGTATCCGAAAACTGCCGTTAACGTGATCGGTTACACCGACAGCACCGGCACCCGCGCGCTCAACATGAAACTGTCGCAGCAACGTGCTGACGGCGTGGGCAGTGCGCTGATTACACAAGGTGTTGAAGGCAGCCGCGTACACACCACCGGCGCCGGCCCGGATAATCCGATTGCCAGCAACAGCACCGAAGCCGGGAAAGCGCAAAACCGTCGTGTAGAAATCACGCTAAGTCCGTTGCAGTAAACTCTGAATATCCTTATTCATCACGGGGCCTTATGGCCCCGTTTTGTCTGGCATGTGATATTCTCCCGCAATGTGTCTCCTCAACGGCGTTACGGGTGTCAGTATGTCTCTGAAAGCTATCGCGAAAGATCTCGGTATTTCCGTGACCACCGTCAGCCGCGCGCTGAACGGTTACGATGACGTTTCAGCAGAGACCAAAGCCCGTGTTCAGGCGGCGGCAAATGTGCGCGGTTACCGCCCCAACACCCTCGCCCGCCGGTTGAAAATGGGCAAGATCGACGCCGTTGGCCTCATTTTTCCCTTCACTTCCCACCCTTTAAGTAATTCTGCTTTTATCGAAATGGTCGGTTGTATCACCCGTGAACTGGCCAAACATGAAATCGACCTGTTACTGGTGCCGGATGAACTGGGCACCTTTTCGTGGCGGCGTCTGATTGAAAGCAAACGCGTCGATGCCATGCTGGTGGCGCATACGCTTGATAACGACCCTCGCCTGCTGGATTTGCAGCAACGCAATTTCCCGTTCCTGGCACTGGGCCGCAGCGGTTGCCTGACGCAGGACTACGCCTGGTTTGATTTCGATAACCGCGCCGGTATGCAGATGGCGGTCGATCATCTCGCCGCACTCGGCCATCAGCGCATCGCGTTTCTTGGCGAAAATAATCAGCAATCGTTTATCGGACAGCGTTATCAGGGGTATCTCGACGGGTTGCAGGTCAACGCCCTGCCGGAAAACCCGGACTACATGCATAAAATCAGCCCAAGCCGTCGCGCCGGTTATCAGACCACGCAGGCATTGCTGGCGCTACCGGTACCGCCAACGGCGATTGTCTGCGACTGCAATATGCACGGCGAAGGCGCAGCACTGGCGTTACATGAAGCCGGTTTACTGCTCAGTGGCGGTATATCACTCATCATTTTTGACGGATTACCCCGTGACAGCGTGCCGGATGTGGCGGTGACCGCAGTCCGCCAGGGCACCCGCGAAGCGGTCGGTTTGCAAATCGCCACCATGACAATGTCGCTGATCCGCAACGAGCCACTGAAAGATTTACAGGTTCTCTGGCAGCCTGAACTGCAGGCGGGCGTTACCGCACATCCACCACGCTGATACTTCCCCTTTCGGTTATTTTTCCACCCTATATCACAAATCTGACGATTTACATTTCCCATCCGAAACGTTTCGGATCAATAGTTACTCCACCTGATCGCGTCTTATCAGCGCAAATCTTTGTTTGGAGCAGCGACTATATGGAAAACCAGATTGTTCATTTAACCGGCGGGAATACCAGCCTGATCGTGCGTTGCATGCCTTACGCCGAAATTCTTTACTGGGGAAACCGCCTCAGCCAGTTTTCAGCGAATGACATTATTTCGCTGAGCCGCGCGGTGCCCAATGGCCGGATTGATGTCGAAGCGCCGGTGAATGTCAGTGCCGACTCAGGGCGCGGTTCATTCGGCACACCGGGCATGGAAGGCCATCGCGACGGGCTGGACTGGTCGCCGGTATTCAATACCACGCAGGTAAAGCATGATGAAAACCAGCTCACCATTACCACCGAAGACCCGATCGCCGGACTGCAATTTCGCAGCGAGTTACGCCTCGATGACATCGGCGTTTTACAGGCACGTAACAGCCTGACCAACCTCAAACCCGGCACGTATCAGGTGACGCGACTGGCCGTGACGCTGCCGCTGCCGGAACGTGCCGCCGAAGTGATGGCCTTTCATGGCCGCTGGATCAAAGAATTCCAGCCGCACCGCACACGGCTGGATCACGGCGGCATCATTCAGGAAAACCGTCGCGGCAAAACCTCTTCCGAATATTTTCCGGCGATGATGATCGGTCATCCGGGTTTCAGCGAAGAACAGGGCGAAGTCTGGGGAATGCATCTGGGGTGGAGCGGCAACCACAGGCTGCGCGCCGACATCAAAATCGACGGCCGCCGTCTGATGCAAGCCGAAGCGTTGTATCTCCCCGGTGAGCAACGACTCGGGCAAGGCGAAACTCTGGAAACGCCCTGGCTGTATGCTAGTTATTCCGCCAGCGGCCTGAACCGCATGAGTCAGCAATTCCACCAGTTTGTGCGTGAACAGATTTTGCGCTTCCCGGCTGAGAAACCGCGTCCGGTACATCTCAATACCTGGGAAGGGATTTATTTCGATCACGATCCTGACTACATCATGCAGATGGCGACCGAATCCGCCGCGTTAGGCGTGGAACGCTTCATTATCGACGACGGCTGGTTCCGTGGCCGCGACCATGACCGCGCCGCACTCGGTGACTGGTATCTCGACGAGAAGAAATACCCGAACGGCCTGAAACCGGTGATCGACCATGTAAAAAAACTCGGTATGGAATTTGGCATCTGGGTCGAGCCGGAAATGATTAACCCGGATTCCGATTTATACCGCGCCCACCCTGACTGGCTGCTGGCGTTGCCGGGCTATCAGCAACCGAGCGGACGTCACCAGTTCGTGCTCGATCTGAACAATCCGCAGGTCTTTGATTATCTGCTGGAACGCATGAGCTGGCTGCTTGGCGAGCACGACGTCGATTATGTGAAATGGGACATGAACCGTGAAATTGTCCAGCCCGGCCATGAAGGTCGCGCGGCACTGACGTCACAAACGCAGCAGTTTTACCGCCTGCTCGACGCGCTGGGCGAACGGTTCCCGCAGATTGAGTTTGAATCCTGCGCGTCCGGCGGGGGTCGCATTGACTTCGAGGTGCTCAAACGCAGCCACCGTTTCTGGACATCCGACAATAACGACGCGCTGGAGCGGCAGAAAATTCAGCGCGGCATGAGCTATTTCTTCCCGCCGGAAGTGATGGGGTCGCACATCGGCAACAAGCTGTGCCATGCCACCTCACGCCAGCACAGCATTGAATTTCGCGGCCTGACGGCGCTGTTCGGTCACATGGGGATTGAGCTGGATCCGGTGAAAGAAGGCGATACCGAACGCGCCGGTTTTGCGAAATACACCCGCCTTCATCAACAACTTCGCCCGTTATTACACAGCGGCGACGTTTACCGCGTGGATACACACGACGAGACGGTGCTGATCAATGGCGTGGTCAGTGAAAGCGCCGATCGCGCGGTATTCCTGGTCAGCCAACTGGCGATGCCCACCTGGTCGTTACCCGGTGTGTTGCGGGTGCCGGGGCTAAGATCTGATGCGCGTTATCGCGTGACGGTGCTGGATGAACCGCCATTGCTGGCGGGTGGCGGCAGCGGTCACACCATGCGCGTACAACCGGCGTGGCTGCATGAATCTCCGGTATTGAGCGGCGAATGGCTGGCAAATGCCGGGCTGGCACTGCCGGTGTTGGATCCGGAAAGTGCCCTGCTGCTGGGCTTCGAAGAAATCAGATAACAACAAAAAACGCCGGTACGACAGTGCCGGTTTTCATGGTTTCGGCAAGGAAATCACTATGAACTCTACACAAACCTCCGATCGTTGCTTCTACAAAAACAATACTAATTTCTGGATATTTGGCAGCTATTTCTTCCTGTATTTCTTCATCATGGCGACCTGTTATCCGTTTTTACCGATCTGGCTTTCTGACGTGATCGGCCTGAGTAAGACGGAAACCGGTATCGTGTTCTCCAGCATGTCGTTGTTTGCCATTCTGTTTCAGCCGATTTTCGGCATCATTTCAGACAAGCTCGGCCTGAAGAAGCATCTTCTGTGGGTCATCGCCGTACTGCTGTTCCTGTTTGCGCCGTTCTTCATTTACGTCTTCGCGCCGTTGTTAAAACTGAATATTGTGCTCGGTGCCATTCTCGGCGGCGCCTATATCGGTTTCGTGTTCGCGGGCGGTTCGGGCGCGACTGAGGCGTATATCGAAAGAGTGAGCCGCAACAGTTCGTTTGAATACGGTAAGGCGCGGATGTTCGGCTGTTTCGGCTGGGGGATTTGCGCCTCGACGGCGGGTGTGCTGTTTAATATCAACCCGGATATCGTGTTCTGGATGGGTTCCGGGGCCGCAATCATTTTGATGATTTTGCTGCTGATTGCCCGTCCACAGGAAAACAAAAACGCACAGGTTTTGGATAAACTCGGTGCCAATCAGCCGCAATTCTCGCTGAAAACGGCGGCTTTATTACTGAAAGAGCGCAAACTGTGGATGCTGATTTTGTATGTCATCGGCGTGGCCTGTGTGTATGACGTGTTCGATCAGCAGTTCGCGACGTTCTTCAAAACTTTCTTCGCGTCGCCACAGCAGGGCACGGAAATGTTCGGCTACGTCACCACCGCCGGTGAGTTGTGTAACGCACTGATTATGTTCTGTTCTCCGTGGATCATTAACCGCATCGGCGCGAAAAACACCTTGCTGCTGGCAGGCACGATTATGTCGATCCGCATTGTCGGTTCGTCATTTGCCACCACGGCGGTTGAAGTGATTTTGCTGAAGATGCTGCACGCGCTGGAAGTACCGTTCCTGCTGGTTGGCGTGTTCAAATACATCACGCAGATTTTTGATGTCCGGTTCTCGGCGACCATTTATCTGATCGGGTTTAACTTTGCCAAACAACTGGCGGCGATTTTCCTTTCGGCCTTCGCGGGCAGTTTGTATGACCGTATCGGATTCAGTGATACTTATCTGATCCTCGGCGGTATTGCCTTTGGCGTGACGATCATTTCCGCGTTTACCCTGAGCAGCAGGCCGAAGCCTGAAGCGGTTTCCGGGGTGCAAACGGCAGAAGGTTTGCGCTGACTTGCGGATGCAGTCTTTCAGCACTCTGTGCTAGTCTCCGTGGGATGAGCAAGAAGGGAGAAAGGCTGTGAGCAAAAAACAGGAACCGGGCGCTGCGGTTCGCGCCACGATACGTGACGTCGCCAGTGCCGCCAAAACCGGTAAAACCAGCGTTTCACGTTATCTCAACGGTGAACAACACCTGCTGTCCGATTCGCTGAAAGAGCGCATCGGACGGGCTATCTCCCTGCTCGATTATCAGCCCAGCCAGATGGCACGTAGCCTGAAAAGCGGGCAAACGCGGCTAATCGGGCTGATCCTCGCTGATATCACCAACCCGTATTCTGTCGATGTGATGCGTGGCGTTGAAGCCGCCTGCCGTCAGGAAGGGTTGACGCTGCTGGTGTGTAACACCAATAACGAGCTGGATCAGGAAAAGCATTACCTGCAATTACTCAGCAGTTATCGCGTCGATGGCATTGTGGTGAATGCCGTGGGTATGCGCGAGGCGGCGATTTCTACGCTGCAACAGGCCAATTTACCCATGGTGCTGATTGACCGTAAAGTGGCGAATTTCGCCTGCGACGTGATCGGACTTAACAACGTGGAAGCCACTCAGATGATGACCGGTCATCTTCTGGAGCAGGGGTTCGAAGCCCTGCTTTTCATCAGCGAACCCGCCAATATAAATACCCGCTTTGACCGCTTACACGCCTTTCTGAAATGCATGCAGCAATCTCCGCAGTATATTGCCGAACAGGGTGAAATTGAGCTGAGTAATACCGAAGGGCTGGATAATCTGCTGAAGGACTTTGTGGCACGGCACGCGGATAAACACAAAGCGGTGATGTGTGTGAACGGTGCACTGACGCTACAGGTTGCACGCGCTATGCAGCGGCTGAATCTGCGCTGGGGGCCGGACATCGGTTTATCCGGCTTTGACGAACTGGTGTGGGCAGAACTGGCGGGCGTCGGCATTACGACGCTGAAGCAGCCGACTTACGACATGGGCGTGGCGGCGCTCAGACAACTGGTGACCCGCATTCAGGGCAATACTGAGCCGGTTAAAGACCTGGAGTTTTCCGGCGAACTCATTGCGCGCGGTTCTACAGCAGCGCGCTGATCCCTCTTCTTCCCCCTGAACCTGCCCGTTCTTCGTGAGCGGGATCATATTTTTGCGCTTTTGTCCTGTCGATTGGAACCGGTTCCAATTAGGTTGTATAAAACGAAACAAAACGTTAACAACGGCTCGACCTGTCATTTGTTCCACTAAAATAAGGTTTCGGAAATGATTGCCTGCGCCAGATTACAGGGCGCTTTCACAGGATAAGTATTCATGAAAAGAGAAATCGTCATTGTTACCGCAGCCTACGGCAACAGCGTGGTAAAAGCCCGCGGCGGCCAGGCGGAGCTGCTTTCAGTGATTGCTGATGCTAAGGCCGACGGTGTGGAAATTCGTCGCGAATTGTTCACTGCCGGAGAACTGGATTCGTTGCCAGCGCTGGCAGAAAAAATTAAAAGTCATGGATTGTTTGCGGTGTATTCCGTGCCGTTTCCGCTGTTTTCAGCCGGTGGCAAGCTTAATTCTGATGCATCACAATATTTTGAAGAGGCGCGCATTCTCAATGCCCGCACCATTAAGTTTTCTCTCGGCGAATTTATGCCGGGCCAGGATCTGACCCCGCTGAAGGTTGTGCTGGCGTCAAGCCCGGTGAAGCTGGTGGTTGAGAATGACCAGTCGCCGGATTGCGGCATTCTTTCACGCATTAACGCTTTTATGTTTGCTGCTGAGTCGCTGCATCTGCCGTTAAGCATGACGTTCGACATGGCCAACTGGCTGTGGGTCGGACAGGATCCGGCCGTGGCCGCTGAGCGTCTGGCGCGTCATGTGGGTTATGTGCATGTCAAAGCTGCACAAAAACGTAGCGGAAAATGGCATGCCGTCGCGCTCGATGACAGCGATGGCAGTTGGGAACCTTTATTGAAAAGCCTGCCTCAGGATGTGCCACGCGGTATCGAATTCCCGCTTGAGGGTGATGATCTGACCGCGGTGACGCGCCATTACGTAGAACTGTTACGTCAGTAAGCGCCGTCGGGACCGTGCTGATGCACTATCAGGAGAAACAGTTATGAACCAGTCCAGGATCGCCACCCGCCGCTGGTGGTACATCATGCCGATCGTGTTCATCACTTACAGTCTGGCGTATGTCGACCGCTCGAACTTCAGTTTTGCCTCAGCGGCCGGTATCAACAACGATTTGGGCATTACCAAAGGGATGTCGTCCCTGTTGGGTGCACTGTTTTTTTTGGGCTATTTCTTCTTCCAGATCCCCGGCACGATTTACGCCGAACGCCGCAGTGTTAAGAAACTGATTTTCTGGTGTTTATTGCTTTGGGGGGGATTCGCCTCTTTAACCGGCGTGGTAACCAACATTCCGATGCTGGCAGTGATCCGCTTCGCCCTCGGCGTGGTGGAAGCTGCCGTGATGCCCGCCATGCTGGTGTATATCAGCAACTGGTTCACCAAATCCGAGCGTTCCCGTGCTAACACCTTTCTGATCCTCGGCAATCCGGTGACAGTGTTGTGGATGTCGGTGCTTTCCGGCTATCTGATCAAATCCTTTGGCTGGCGCGAGATGTTTATCTTCGAAGGCATTCCGGCGGTGATCTGGGCGGTTATCTGGTGGTTTACCGTCAAAGATAAACCTGAACAAGTCAGCTGGCTGAGCGACCAGGAGAAACAGGCGCTGGCCGCACAACTGGAAAAAGAGCAGAAAGACATTCAGGCGGTGGGCGGTTACCGGGAAGCCTTCCGCTCGCGCAATGTGGTGCTGCTTTGCCTGCAATATTTCTTCTGGAGCATTGGCGTGTATGGCTTTGTGCTCTGGCTGCCGTCGATTTTGCGCGACGGCAAATCAATGGGCATGGTCGAAGCGGGCTGGTTATCTTCCGCCCCTTATCTGGCCGCCACTATCGCCATGATCCTGGTGTCCTGGGCATCGGACAAAATGCAAAACCGTAAGTTGTTTGTCTGGCCGTTATTGCTGGTGGCCGCGCTGGCGTTCTTTGGTTCATGGGCCGCTGGCACAAACAATTTCTGGCTTTCGTACAGTTTACTGGTGGTTGCGGCTGCGGCAATGTATGCCCCGTACGGGGCGTTCTTCGCCATTATTCCTGAAATGCTGCCCAAAAATGTGTCCGGTGGCGCGATGGCTTTGATTAACAGCCTCGGCGCACTGGGCTCATTCTTTGGCTCCTGGTTTGTCGGCTATCTCAACGGCAATACGGGCAGTCCGGCAGCCTCATTTATTTTCATGGCCGTGTCGTTACTGGTTTCCGCAGGTTTAACCCTGCTGGTGAGACCGCGAAAGGCCAACATTCAGCCGAAAGAAGTTTCCTTAACCCAAGGGAGTAAGTCATGAAGCCGTCTATCGTTTTATATAAAAAATTACCCGCCGACCTGCATCAGCGTCTTGAAGAGCATTTCACCATCACTGAATTTGATGGCATTACGGATAAGAACCGTGCTCAGGTGTTTGATGCGCTGCAAAACGCCGAAGGGTTACTGGGTTCCGGCGGGAAAATTGATAAAGAACTTTTCGACCATGCACCGCGCCTGCGTGCGGTTTCTACCATTTCCGTCGGTTATGATAATTTCGATGTGGCAGAACTGACCCGCCGCGAAATCCCGATGATGCATACTCCGACGGCGCTGACCGATACCGTCGCTGACACGGTGATGGCACTGGTGCTCTCTACCGCCCGCCGCGTGGTAAATGTGGCCGAGCGCGTAAAAGCCGGTGAATGGAATGAAAACATTGGCGAAGACTGGTTCGGCATTGATGTTCACCATAAAACCATGGGCATCGTCGGCATGGGCCGTATCGGTCTGGCGCTGGCGCAACGTGCGCATTTCGGTTTCGACATGCCGATTTTGTACAATGCACGCAGCCAGCATAAAGAAGCGGAAGAGAAGTTTGGCGCGCGTAAATGCGAGCTGGATGAGCTGCTGAAAGAGTCTGATTTCGTCTGTATCTTGCTGCCAATGACCGAACAAACCTTCCATCTGATCGGTAAGGAAGAGCTGGCGAAGATGAAATCCAGCGCGATTTTGATCAGCGCAGGTCGTGGCCCGGTTATCGATGAACCAGCCCTGATCGAAGCGCTGAAAGYCGGTACGATTTATGGTGCTGGTATGGACGTGTTCGAGACTGAGCCGCTGCCAAAAGATTCTCCGCTGCTGAGCCTGCCAAACGTGGTGGCGCTGCCACATATCGGTTCCGCAACGCATGAAACCCGCTACGATATGGCGGCCTGCGCAGTGGATAACCTGATCGCCGCACTCAAGGGTGACGTGAAACAGTTCTGCGTGAACCCGGAAGTTCTGAAGAAGTAAGATAAAGAATGGGCGAGACCGGTCCGGGCGCAATCCTGCGGCCGGTCTCCCGATTATTTTCGAAGGGTCAGAGGTATTTCATTAATATCTCTCTGATTTTCCCGTCAGCTTTTCTTGCATATATTTCCTTGTTAAACGCATGAAGACTGCTTTTCAGCGCCAGCGTCGGGGCATCGTCGGGTGCCAGAAGCTTAAAGGAAAGGCTGCCAGTAAAGGCTTTTCTTCCGGCGACCATCGACTTAAATTTGTTGAGCAATTCTTCGCCCCCCAGTTCACGGGCACGGGTCTTCAATCCTTTAATAAGAGGGTCTTTCCAGGTTTGCTTGTCGTAATAAGGTAACCGCTTTTTCAGTGACAAATAATCGGAAAGGCTTTGATCGCCCGACATCATGCCAGTCTTGCTGATACTGGTCAGATTTTTAAACGTCGTGCCGGGAATGGTTTGGGTAATAACGATATGTACTTTTTTCTTTCCCGTACCGCGGGAGAAGCCGTGGCACTGGAATATATTTTCGTCTTGCATGGTTGAATAGTGACATTCAGAAAACAAATCATTATAAATTGACCCTGATAAGGAACCTTTGAGGTTTTTCAGTAATCGTTCAATACTCCCTTTTTCCCTGCACACCAGGACATAAGCTGAATTATTCAGCAAGCCACTGTCTTCTATCAATGAATTAATAATAAAAATCTGAGCACAGGTTGTCACGGTATCAGAACTTAAATAGGCAAGATATAAGCTACAATTTTCCGGCATCGATAAGTTATAACCGTCCAGTAATTTAATGATTTCCTGTTTTGCTGATTTTTGTATATTGATAACTTCCTGCTCAGGCATGGGTAAATAACCCATCGATTTCTTAGCGAATCCAAGGCTCTGGACAATGATGTTTTCGAAGCACAGACTCAACAGGGCAGCTTTATAATCACGATCAGATGAAGCCGCACCTCGGGTGACATCCATTTCATCAATGAGAATAACGGTGTTGCATGTGATTATGTCCAGCTGATAGAAAAAATCAGCCAGCACTGTCGATAATACATCGGGAGACAGGAGACTGTAGGGCGTCACAATAATTACCGGGTCATCATAATCCAATTTTTTACCCGGACTGAACACTTCCTTTCCCTGCATATTAATATGTCTTGTTTTGGCATTCACCGTAATTAATGCCCCCTCAGCCTGGGTGCTCCGCGCGATGTCTTTTATTTTCTTTCCCAGCGCATGGTCTCCTCCGCCTGCCGTGAAAATATTCAGTATAAGTATGCTTCTTTTCATTTTATCAACCTGATATATATATTCTTAAACATAATTATGCCAAGAAAGAAAAAATATCATAAGCCGTTTTTTATTACTCTGTCATTAAGCATAAAGGGTTCCGTTCAGGGATATTCGAAAAATACATTGAATGATTTTCCGTATTCATCTTTTTTAATACTTCTCCACGCCAAAACCCGCTGGTCCGATTGCACTGCCTTGCTGCAGGCGTTATGGTGGGTATCACATTTCGATAACATACAAAGCTTTCTATGACGTTTTCTGCTTTCGGTGACAAATTTACCCGTTTTTCAGGCATCACACGCCTGATGGGCGACATGAATGACGGTTTACGCACGCCTGGCGCGGTGATGCTCGGCGGCGGTAATCCGGCGCAAATTCCTGAGATGCAGGATTATTTCCAGACGCTGCTGACGGAAATGCTCGCCGCAGGCAAGCTGACCGAAGCGCTGTGCAATTACGACGGGCCGCAGGGCAAAGATGTGTTACGTCATGCGCTGGCAGACATGTTACAGAAAGAACTCGGCTGGCAACTTGACGCGCAAAACATCGCACTGACCAACGGCAGCCAGAGCGCCTTCTTCTATTTGTTCAACCTGTTCGCCGGACGCCGTGCCGACGGTAGTATGTCAAAAGTATTATTCCCGCTGGCACCGGAATATCTCGGTTATGCCGATGCCGGTCTGGACGAAAATCTGTTTGTTTCAGCCAAGCCGAACATCGAATTACTGCCGGAAGGCCAGTTCAAATATCACGTCGATTTCGATCATCTGAATATCACCGATGATATCGGCCTGATCTGCGTGTCACGCCCGACCAACCCGACCGGCAACGTCATTACTGACGAAGAACTGATCCGACTCGATGCGCTGGCACAGCAGAAAGATATTCCGTTATTAATCGATAACGCCTATGGCGTGCCGTTCCCGGGCATCGTATTCACTGACGCCACACCGCTGTGGAATCCGAATATTATCCTGTGCATGAGCTTGTCGAAACTCGGCCTGCCGGGTTCCCGCTGTGGCATCGTGATTGCTGATGAAAAAATCATCAAAGCGATCAGTAATATGAACGGTATTATCAGTCTGTCGCCGGGCAGTGTCGGCCCTGCGATTGCCCATGAAATGATTGTCCGTGGCGATTTGCTGCGCCTTTCCGAAGAAGTGATCAAACCGTTCTATTTCCAGCGCGTGCAGGAAACTATCGCCACGCTGCGCCGTTATCTGCCGGAAGAACGTTGCCTGATCCACAAACCGGAAGGGGCGATTTTCCTGTGGCTGTGGTTCAAGGATTTACCGATCACCACCGAAGTGCTGTATCAGCGCCTGAAACAACGTGGGGTACTTATGGTGCCGGGCGATTACTTCTTCCCGGGTCTCGAGCATCCGTGGCCACATACGCATCAGTGCATGCGGATGAATTACGTGCCTGATGCGGAACAGATCGAGCGCGGCGTGAAAATTCTGGCAGAAGAAGTAGAAAAAGCCCACGCTGAAGGCTGATTTTTCACCATAAAGTGACCAGAAGGAATGATATTCTTTCGGGTCACTTTATCAATCTAAGGACCCTTACTCATGAGTAGAAAACAATCTTATTCTCAATGACATCATAAAGTTATTTATATCTCCCTCAACGCATCCAGATACACATTCATTCAAAAAAATCAATTCATTTTATATATAGATATACATCACTTTATATTTTTTACAGTTAAACAAAAAAAATAACATTATTTATCAAAGAAATAAAAACCCAGTCAAGAGTTTGAGTATTTTACATAATCAATTAAATGGGAATTTTATTATCACTGGCGTATTTTTATGCAATATGTATTTTTTGATTTAAAAAATAGGTGAGAAAATGATTAACAGATTACGTCAATATATTAATAAAACAAACGGTACATACAGTTTTTTTAATCAGGTGACGTACATACAGCAAAACAAATGGGTAGCTAACAACCCCCGAAATCTTGGTGGAGCATGGTTAGGAAGTCATATAGATTCAGAAAGTAAACAAATTCAGTACGGATTACGTGGAGCCTGTTATGGCCTCTCTGCGGCATATTTAATTACTGGTAGAGATTGGAGTAGTTTCAAATGTTTCATCAATACCTCTGCATCGCATCGATTGATATTAGGAATAATGAATATTCAGGAACAGAACTCTGCGTTGGCATATAAACAAGCTAAATTAAAAGCACAAAAAAGTTTATTTGATAATTTTCACCGCAAAGGGCATTCCCCCAACGTAAACTACATGCGTACTCAAGACGCATACCATCTGATAATGAAGAATGAGGGGAGGTTGATCTGCTTAAAAACGTCAACTCTGCCGCAGGCCAGTACTACCGCTGCAAGAATCGAAGGGCTGGTAAAATCGTTAAGGCAAGACAGCTTATATGAAATAGGTATTTATAAGGGTTGCAAGGGAGGCCATTCCATCGCTATCAGAACAGATGGGAACATGATTAAACTCTTTGATGCAAATATAGGTGAAATATCTTACGACTACAACACAAAACAGATCATGCATTTTGTGGAAGCACTTTGTATAGTATTTGATGGGTGTTACAAGAACTACAACCGAATCACAGTAGACGAATATTATCGTTAAGTTACATCACTCTAAATACATGCTTACCTCATCACTAAGAGCTTCAATTACGGAAAACGCTTTGAAAGACTTGAACAAAATAAATACACCTCGTTTTACTTACTGATTAAGATAATATATACCTCATCACATCCTGCTTTATGTTCCCCCGCATCGGGGGAACATAAACAGATCACGTTTATTCGGACTGATTTTCCAGCGCCGGTTTTTCAGTACCAATCGCAATTTTTTGCGGTTGCAATGCTTCCGGTACATCACGAACCAGATTGATATGCAGCAAGCCATGCGTAAATTCAGCCGCCGAGACGTGCATATGCTCTGCCAGCGTGAAGCTCAGGGTGAAAGGCTTAATCACCAGCCCCTGATGCAAATATTCCACTTTAGTTTCCGGCTGAGCCGGTGTGCCGCTAACCGTTAATCGCGGCCCTTCGACTTCAATATTCAGTTCGCTTTGCTGGAAACCGGCCAGCGCCAGTGAAATGCGGTAATGGTTGTCATCAGACTTTTCAATATTGTAAGGAGGAAAAGCCTGATCGGCGCCTTGCATTGAACTGGCTAATTTATCGAAACCAATCCACTGACGCAGTAATGGGGAAATATCATAATTACGCATAATGTAACTCCTTCTTTGAAGCGAGATGATTAATGTCGTCATCCTTTTTGGATGTGACAGTACAGCTCCCTGACGGCGAGCCTAAACTTTTTCATTTCGTGGCGGTCAACAACGATGATGGTCGCTGAATTAACGGATCTCGATACGCCGTGGTTTGGACGACTCAGGAACGACGCGTCCCAGATCGATATACAGCAAACCGTTCGACAAATTGGCCGCTTTTATCTGAATATGTTCAGCCAGCTGGAATTTGCGCTCGAAATTACGTTCCGCGATGCCCTGATATAAATAGGTTCGCTCAGTATCGCCAGGTGCATGCGCGCCTTTGACCAGCAGCATGTTGTCATGCGCAGTGATGTCCAGCTCAGATTCGGCAAAACCTGCGACCGCGATAGCAATCCGGTAATGATTTTCGTCAACCAACTCGACATTATAAGGGGGGTAGCCGCCGCCCTGATTCTGACCCGATTCGATAAGATTAAATAAACGGTCAAAACCAATGGCAGAACGGTAGAGCGGGGATAAATCAAAATTACGCATTGCTACTTCTCCTGATATTCAGCGAGTTTTTTAAATAGCCTTCCAGGCGGACAGACCAGCGTCACAGTGATGACAGAAGAACCCTTCCGGCGTTTCTCCTCCTGCGTCGTACAGTTAAAATGGAGACAAAAGGGCATATTTCAAGCCTGAAAAAACAAAAAATTTGGCTGTTGTTTATATGATGACAGCCAAAATACATGGCGGGACAGGGCTAAAATCCAGGGAGAGCAGGCGAATTCCTGCAAGATTTCAAATAGTAATTACACTTAATGGGATCGCAGCCACAGAGCTACAGCTTGCTTTGTTAATTTTTTGGGCTGAGTGGTATAAGTCACATTGACGTATAAGCTCAGCCTGACAGCATAAGATGAGTTCTAACATGACGAAATTTGCATTAACGCCGCTGATGACAGGATGTGTTTTTTTAGCGACGAGCGGTTGCTCCAGCGTAATGAGCCATACAGGTGGTGACACCGGATATTATTCAGGCGCACGTGCTGATGTGAATATGATAAAAAGCAATGACACCAGTTGGGCGATGACGCCGCTGCTGTTGATTGATTTGCCGTTCAGCGCCGTGCTGGATACGGTATTGCTGCCTTATGATTATTTTCGCAGCGGAAAAGTGACGACGCGCGATCGCGTCAAAGCCAGTGAAGAACACAATATTGCGCTGAGTAACGGTGTGGATATCGATCACATCCCGCCCATGACGACCACGCCGCGTCAGCAAAAATCGTCGACACATAAGAAGTAGTCACAATAAAACCGGCCTGTTCCGACCGGTTTACATCGTTCGCTAATCGCTATCGGCCACGCAAATCTGCGCATAGCCGTTACACTGGCGCATAAACGCCACTTTGCTGCCATCGGGAGAATACACTACGGCATCGGCACAGGGTGCGTTTTCTGATCGTTGCGTTAACCGCTGCATCTTTCCGCTTTCCATGTCCAGCCGCATCACGCTGTTATCGCATACCAGCGCCAGTGATTTTCCGTCCTGGCTCCAGCTGAAGGCTGATTGAATTCCGCTTTCAGAATGGCTGATTTGCGCCGGCGCGCCGCCGTTAGGTGACACCGTCCAGACCTGAACCACTCCGGTTTCATCTTGCATCAGAAACGCAATCTTTGCGCCATCCGGCGATACGCGCAACCAGTGACGCGGTTGCAGGGCAATACCATTTTCAGTAAAAGTAATCCGTCTCTGTTTCACGCCCGCGGGTGACGCAGGCAGCATTTCCGGCGTGCCCTGCAAAGGTTTATCACCCGCCTGACGGTAATCCTCATCATTGCGCGGCAAATCCACCACAAAGATTTCCGGGTGCTTTTCACCACGAGCGGAAAGCGTGTCGCCGATAAAAGCCAACGCCCACCGCTGACGGCTGCCATCCGGTTTCAGATAGCCTTCACGGCCAATCCAGCCTTCTTCGTAAGCCCGGTTGATTTCATCGCTGCCGGGGTGAGGACAGGGCGTGGTTTCGCTGACCAGCATGCTGAAATGGCTTCCATCGTATTCACGGGGATGATGCTTTGGCGGAATAACGGGATATCCTGAAATCGCCACGCCGACGTTGCGCAGATCGAGCGCCGGATCGCGTTCATGAAACACATGGTCGTTATAGGTAAAGCTCAGACGCGAACCATCCGGGCTGAAGACGTGAACATGTGTGCCACCGCGCAGGGCTCCGGCGGTAAAGGGGGCGGTAATGTCCATCGCATCCAGCGTGACGGCCTTTTCGCGCGCGGGCTCAGTGACAATAACTCCGCGACGGTGATGAAAATCATACTGCCAGCTGGCATCAGGATTTTCAGGGCCATGAATAAACGCATAACGGACAGGAAGATCCGGGCTGACGGTCACCACTCCCACATGCGCGCCGTCTTTTGCCTGATAAAGGACTTCCGTCTCACCGGTTTCGACATTCACGCGCTCAATGGTTGAACCGCTAAAAGAACCGCCATGCGGACGGACGTCATACACCAGCCACTGGCTGTCCGGCGTCCAGACATTAATGTTGGTGAGCTGATGCCCGCGGGCATCAGAAGTTAATTGTTTTTCCATGGCTGCAAGGTTCCTTCGGTACAAGCTCAGACGTTCAGAACAAATTTCTCGACCGCAAACGCCACGCCGTCTTCCGTGTTTGTTTTGGTAACGAACTGGCTGACGGCTTTTACGCTGTCCAGCGCATTCCCCATCGCGACACCAATTCCGGCGTATTCCAGCATCGCAATGTCGTTCTCCTGATCACCGAGCGTCATCACGCTCTCCCGCGCGATACCCAGTTTTTCCGCCAGTACTTTCACGCCTTCACCTTTATTCACGCGCTTATCGAGGATCTCGAGGAAATACGGTGAGCTTTTCATTATGGTGTAGCGTTCTTTTGCTTCAGCAGGAAGCTGACTGATGGCGCGATCCAGCAAGTCCGGATCGTCAATCATCATGACTTTCGGGAAGGTCAGTGCCGGATCCATTTCCTCTGCCGGGCAGAACTGCAACGGAATGCCGGTGGTGAAGGATTCATGTACGCTGTATTTGCTGATATGGCGGTTGGCGGTAAACAGGTCGGTTTGGGTCAGTGCATGGAAATGCACACCAAGGTCACGCGCCAGCTGTTCAAAGTAGTGATAATCTTCAATTTTGAGGGCTACTTCGGCAATTACGCTGCCATCTTTCGCATTGTGCACAAGCGCGCCATTGTTGGTGATGCAGTAACAACCGTCCTGCTGTAAATCCAGTTCCATCAGATAACGCTGCACACCGACGAACGGACGGCCGGTCGCCAGAACGATTTGCACACCTTTCGCCCGTGCTTCTGACAACGCTTTTTTAACGGCAGGGGTCACTTCATGCTGCGGATTGAGCAATGTCCCGTCCATATCAATTGCAATTAATTCAATAGCCATAGCATCCTCAGAGTTTAAGAAATCTTGCGCAATGCTAACGCGATTACCCGCTGTAAAGCCAGCCGGAATGCGGGTCGCGTCAGACGAAAAAAAAAGTCCGAAGCGGTTTCCCGTTTCGGACTCTTTATCAGCTCACGCCATTATCAGATATCGATATTGGCCGCTTTCAGGGCATTCTCTTCGATGAAGGCGCGACGCGGTTCAACCGCATCGCCCATCAGCGTAGTGAACAACTGGTCAGCAGCGATGGCATCTTTCACGGTCACACGTAACATGCGACGTTGTTCAGGATCCATGGTGGTTTCCCACAGCTGATCAGGGTTCATTTCGCCCAGACCTTTGTATCGCTGAATCGACAGACCACGACGGGACTCTTTCACCAGCCATTCCAGCGCCTGCTCGAAGCTGGTCACTGGCTGACGGCGTTCGCCACGTTCGATGAAGGCATCTTCTTCGATCAGGCCGCGCAGCTGTTCGCCCAGCGCACAGATTTTGCGGTATTCGCCACCCTGAATGAAGTCTGCATCGAGATCGTAATCCGTATCAACACCGTGTGTACGGATACGCAGAACCGGTTCGAAAAGCTGATGTTCACGGTTTTCACGCACGATCGCGCTGTAAGAACTGCCGTGCTGCTCTTTCTCATTGAGACGCGCAACCAGCGATTCTATCCAGGTCTGAACTTTCGCCTGATCGGTCAGATCTGACCCCGGCAGGGTCGGCTGATAGATCAGGTTATTCAGCAGCGCACGCGGATAACGACGCTCCATGCGGCCAATCATTTTCTGCACGCTGTGATGTTCAGCCACCAGTTTCTCCAGCGGTTCACCCGCCAGGGCTGGTGCATGGGCGTTGGCGTGTAACGTTGCCCCGTCCATCGCAATGGAAATCTGATACTGATCCATCGCTTCATCATCTTTAATGTACTGTTCCTGCTTACCTTTTTTGACTTTGTACAATGGAGGCTGTGCGATAAACACGTGGCCACGCTCGACAATTTCAGGCATCTGACGGTAGAAGAACGTCAGCAACAGGGTACGGATGTGTGAACCATCGACGTCGGCATCGGTCATGATGATGATGCTGTGATAGCGCAGTTTGTCCGGGTTGTACTCGTCACGGCCAATGCCGCAACCGAGCGCAGTAATCAGTGTTGCCACTTCCTGAGAAGAGAGCATTTTGTCGAAGCGCGCTTTTTCTACGTTGAGGATTTTACCTTTCAACGGCAGAATCGCCTGGTTCTTACGGTTACGGCCTTGTTTTGCTGAGCCGCCCGCTGAGTCCCCTTCCACTAAGTACAGTTCGGAATGAGCCGGGTCACGTTCCTGACAGTCCGCCAGTTTGCCTGGCAAGCCAGCCAGGTCCAGCGCACCTTTACGGCGGGTCATTTCACGGGCTTTACGGGCTGCTTCACGGGCGCGCGCAGCGTCGATGATTTTCCCCACAACGATTTTGGCGTCTGACGGATTTTCCATCAGGTAATCCACCAGCTTCTCGTTCATCAGCGTTTCAACGGCCGTTTTCACTTCAGAAGAAACCAGTTTGTCTTTGGTTTGTGAAGAGAACTTAGGATCCGGTACCTTCACAGACACCACAGCAATCAAACCTTCACGGGCATCGTCACCGGTGGCGCTGATTTTGGATTTCTTGCTGTAACCTTCTTTATCCATGTAAGCGTTCAGGGTACGGGTCATCGCCGAACGGAAACCGGCTAAGTGAGTCCCGCCATCGCGCTGTGGAATATTGTTGGTGAAGCAGTAAATGTTTTCCTGGAAACCATCATTCCACTGCAACGCAACCTCAACACCAATATCGTCCTTCATCGTAGAGAAATAGAATACGGTCGGATGGATTGGGGTTTTGTTTTTGTTCAGGTATTCCACGAAGGCTTTGATACCGCCTTCATAATGGAAGTGATCATTCTTACCATCACGTTTATCCAGCAGACGGATTGCCACGCCGGAGTTCAGGAATGACAGTTCACGCAGGCGTTTCGCCAGAATCTCATACTCGAATTCTGTGTGATTGGTGAAGGTGTTGAAGCTCGGCCAGAAACGTACCGTGGTACCGGTTACGTCAGTATCGCCAATCACTTTCAGCGGATCCTGCGGCTCGCCGTGCACGTAAGTCTGAGTGTGCACTTTGCCTTCACGGCGGATAACCAGTTCCAGTTTTTCCGACAAGGCATTTACGACGGAAACACCTACGCCATGCAGACCGCCGGAGACTTTATACGAGTTATCGTCGAATTTACCACCAGCATGAAGAACGGTCATAATGACCTGAGCAGCAGAAACGCCCTCTTCTTCATGAATGCCGGTCGGAATACCACGGCCATCATCCTGTACGGAAACAGAGTTATCCGCATGGATCGTGACCTGAATCTCTTTACAGTGGCCCGCGAGGGCTTCGTCGATAGCGTTGTCCACAACCTCGAATACCATGTGGTGCAGACCAGTGCCGTCATCGGTATCGCCGATATACATGCCGGGGCGCTTACGCACCGCGTCCAGCCCTTTTAATACCTTGATACTTGAGGAGTCATAAGAATTCGACATCAACGTTTCTCGCTCATTTTTAGTCCTGTGATAGAACGGCTATTTTACCTTGTTCCACGCGGAACATCTTGCCCTTTTCACCCATCATATCGGTCACTTGCTCAGCGCTTATTGCACTGACAAAAACCTGTGCCTGGGTGGCTTTCAGGCGATCAGCCAGCAACCGACGTCGGTCGGCGTCCAGCTCAGAGGCAAAATCGTCAAGAAGATACAGGCAACGCCGCCCGCTCTGTCGGGTGAGAAACTCACCCTGCGCCAGTCTCAGCGCACACATCAGTAACTTCAACTGCCCACGGGACAGTAAATCTTCCACCGGCGTGCCGTCGGCACGAATGCGGAAATCCGCTTTATGCGGGCCTGATGCGGTATAGGTTAAGGCTCTGTCGCGTTCAAAATTATGCTCCAGCAACTCGCCGTACTCCGTCTCCTTATCCCATCCACGCTGGAAAGAAAAACTGAGGGCGAATTCGGGCAGGAATTGCGCGCAGGTCGCGCTGATATCAGCCGCGATCGCGTCGCTGTAAGCTGCCCGCCATTCGCTAATGCGCCCGGCTAACGGGATCAGTTCCTGATCCCAGGCACGAATTTGCGCATAACGACTCACCTGTCGCAGCGCGGCGTTGCGCTGCTTGAGTAACCGTCGCAGGTTGCTCCAGGCGATAAAAAAACCGGGGTCGTGATGAAAACAACCCCAGTCAATAAATGCCCGCCGGTACTTCGGCCCGCCGTTGAGCAGGGTGAAGCCTTCGGGTGTGATCAGTTGCATCGGCAGCATCTGTGCCAGTTCAGACACTTTGTGGCCATCACTGCCATCAATGCGTACTTTACTGTCGCCCTGACGGCTTTTGCTCAGACCAATCGACAATTCACGATCACCGCCGTCATCCACACGCGCATGGAGAACAAACTCCGGCTGATCGTGACGAATCACGCGTCCGGCCTGCAAACTGCGAAAAGCGCGGCCATGCCCCAGCGTATAGACCGCTTCGAGCACACTGGTTTTACCGCTACCATTGGGACCGACCAGAAAGTTAAAACCGGGCGACGGATCTAAATCTGCCGCCTCGATGTTGCGGAAATCTTTTATCAGTAAGCGCGTTAAGGCCATCTACTATCCATTCCAGGGCATCATCGTCGCAGTCAGTTTGCGTGCAGCTACAGTAAGCGGAGCATACTCAGGTGCGTGGGCATTGCGAACACTGCCCGATCGCAAAATGACAAGTCAGATAGCCCGATTACAGCCGCATTGGCATAACGACATACGCTGCCGACTGACTGGCTGCGTCTTCAATCTGCACGCTGGAAACAGAGTCCGTCAGCAACAGATTAACGTCTTCGCACTTGAGTGCATTGAGCACATCCAGTACGTAACTGACGTTGAAACCGATTTCCATTTCAGTGCCTTCGTAACCGACATCCAGAATTTCTTCTGCCTCTTCCTGTTCCGGGTTATTCGCGGTGATTTTCAGCTGGTTATGGCTGACATACAAACGTACGCCACGGAATTTTTCGTTGGACAGGATCGCGGCACGGGCAAACGCCTGCTTGAGCAAATCGCAGCCTGCCTGCAGCGTTTTGTCCGGATTTTTCGGCAATACGCGGCGATAGTCAGGGAAACGACCGTCAACCAGTTTAGAGGTAAAGATGAAGTCGCCGACGTGAGCACGGATATTGTTGCTGCCGATTTGCAGCTGCAATGTGGTGTCACCGCCATCAAGCAGACGCACCAGTTCCATCACGCCTTTACGCGGCACGATCACCGAATGCGACGGCAGAGACTGGCCGATTGGCATAGAACATACGGCCAGACGGTGACCGTCGGTCGCGACAGTACGCAGTTCTTCACCTTCGGTTTCGAACAGCATACCGTTTAAATAATAACGAACGTCCTGATGGGCCATAGAAAACTGCGTGGCTTCGATCAGACGTTTCAACGTGGCCTGCGGCAGGGTGAATTCTACTTCGCTTTGCCAGTCGTCGAGATTAGGGAAATCTGTCGCCGGTAAGGTCGACAGCGAGAAACGGCTGCGGCCTGATTTTACCAGCATGCGGTCGCCGTCGAGCGCGACGGAAATTTCCGCGCCTTCCGGCAATCCACGGCAGATATCAAAGAATTTACGCGCCGGCACCGTGGTGGCACCCGCTTCATGTGGCTGAGACAGCGCGACTTTCGCCACCATCTCCATTTCCAAATCCGTCCCGGTCAGCGACAGCGCGCCATCCGTCACCTGTAATAACAGGTTACCCAGAATAGGCAACGTTGGTCGTCCACCCAGCGGACTACTGACCTGTTGCAGTGGTTTCAGCAAATGCTCACGTTCAACAATAAATTTCATAGCGCTAGGAAGATAATGTTCTGATTAAGTTGGAGAAATCTTCTTTGATGTCGTGACTTTCTTCACGCAACTGCTCGATTTTACGGCAGGCGTGCAACACCGTGGTATGGTCCCGACCACCGAACGCATCGCCGATTTCTGGCAGGCTGTGGTTGGTCAGCTCTTTCGCCAGCGCCATCGCCATCTGGCGTGGGCGGGCTACCGAACGGGAGCGCCGTTTGGAAAGCAGGTCAGCGACCTTGATTTTATAATATTCGGCCACTGTTTTCTGAATATTATCAATAGTGACCAGCTTCTCCTGAAGCGCTAACAAATCGCGCAACGCTTCACGAACGAAGTCGATGGTGATCGCACGGCCGGTAAAGTTGGCATTGGCGATCACGCGGTTCAGTGCGCCTTCAAGCTCACGCACATTGGAACGCAGACGTTTAGCAATAAAGAAGGCCACTTCGCCGGGCAGACGGATATCGTTCTCGTCGGCCTTTTTCATCAGGATCGCTACGCGGGTTTCTAATTCAGGCGGCTCGATCGCCACCGTTAAACCCCAGCCGAAACGCGATTTCAGACGATCTTCAACACCGTTGATCTCTTTTGGATAACGATCCGAGGTCAGGATGATCTGCTGATTGCCTTCCAGCAGGGCATTAAAGGTGTGGAAGAACTCTTCCTGCGAACGTTCTTTATTGGCAAAGAACTGGATGTCATCGATGAGCAACGCATCGACAGAACGGTAATAGCGTTTGAACTCTTCAATGGCGTTGTTTTGCAGGGCTTTGACCATGTCCTGAACAAAACGCTCGGAGTGCATGTACACCACTTTGGCATTGGCTTTACGCGCCATGATGCCGTTACCGACGGCGTGCAATAAGTGGGTTTTACCCAGACCGGTGCCACCATAAAGGAAAAGCGGGTTGTACGCGCCACCCGGATTATCCGCCACCTGACGCGCCGCCGCGCGAGCCAGTTGGTTAGATTTACCTTCTACGAAGTTATCAAAGGTATGTTTCGGGTTGACGTTAGAGCGATAAGACAGCTCAGGCTGAGCCGGTGAGCTGTCCCAGCTTGGACGGGAAGGCGCCAGACGCGGAATGGCAGGCGCAGCCTGTGAACTGACGCTGGCCGCAACAGGCTGGCTGACGCGTTGGATCACCGGCTTGCTGCCGACTTCAAAACGCAGCAACGGTGCATCCGTGCCACAGAAATCGTTAAGCAAGCCGTTAATATTATTTAGGTATTTGTCACGAACCCAATCCAGAACAAAACGATTCGGGGCATACAGCGCCAGCGTATTGTCGTTGAGTTCCGCCTGCAGGGGGCGTATCCACATACTGAATTCTGTGGCAGGTAGTTCATCCTGCAAACGGGCAAGACATTGCTGCCAAAGCGAAAGTGACACGGCGGACTCCACTCGAACAAGTATCAAAAAAGAAAAGGATCAGGATATTTTTTAAATCATGATTTTTGGCACACGTTCCGCCCGCTAATGGGGGAAAATTTCTCTCACCACCCTGTCAGTGGCGTAAAGTCACGTGCGAACCGCTTTTTGCGGTTTTTGTCGATAGCATCCCAGCCGGGATCGCGATCGGAATGGCGGATCATAACGCAATCCGGCCCAGAGATCCTCCCCTTCCTGACAGATTAGATCCTTTTTATCCACAGGCAGCAATCGGCAAGTGGGTAAGCTTAGCCGATCCTTTTAAAATTAGGCGATGTAATCATCACTCTGGTGAAAAAATAGGAGTCCGCTGAGTTAAATTTCATCATACTGCGAGAAAGATCGCACGCCTGTGGATAAGGATCAGGCGAGGATCCTTGCGATTTGCGGCAGAGTCCGTATAATCTTCAGCCCTACGTGTGAAGCCTGTGTTCCTGATGGTCATAACCAGATGGATATTGCGGTGTGACCACGGGCAATTCTGGTAAACACTTGAACCATTTCTGGCAATGTAAATTGACTCAGGACTGTACAGTTATTACAATCCCGCTTCTTTATATGTTGCGACAAAGGCACCGGTCGTTTTTTCGCCGAAATGTCTTCGCGTTTACTGATCAGTAATAATTTAAGTTTAGGTAGAAATCGCCATGAAACGCACTTTCCAACCGTCCGTATTGAAGCGCAACCGTAGCCACGGCTTCCGTGCTCGTATGGCCACCAAAAATGGTCGTCAGGTTCTGGCTCGCCGTCGTGCGAAAGGCCGTACCCGTCTGTCAGCTTCTAAGTAATAAAAGCTAACCTATTTAGTGGTTAAGCTCGCTTTTCCCAGGGAGTTACGTTTGTTAACTCCCCGTCATTTCACTTTCGTCTTCCAGCAGCCACAACGGGCTGGCACGCCGCAAATCACTATACTCGGCCGCCTGAACGAGCTGGGGCATCCCCGCATCGGTCTCACCGTCGCAAAAAAACACGTCAAACGCGCACATGAACGCAATCGGATCAAACGCCTTACCCGCGAAAGTTTCCGGTTGAATCAGCATACGCTGCCGTCGATGGATTTTGTGGTAGTAGCCAAAAAGGGTGTCGCCGATTTAGATAATCGCGCGCTGACGGAAGCGTTGGAGAAATTATGGCGTCGACATTGCCGACAGGCTCCCGCATCCTGATAAAGCTGATACGTGGTTATCAGCTATTCATCAGTCCGTTGCTCGGGCCGCATTGCCGCTTTCGACCAACCTGCTCTCAATACAGTATTGAAGCAATTGGTCGTTTTGGCATGTTAAAAGGCAGTTGGTTGACTTTGAAACGCGTATTAAAATGCCATCCTTTGAACCCAGGTGGTGATGACCCCGTACCGCCGAAAACCGACAATAACAGAGAACACTAACGATGGATTCGCAACGCAATCTTTTCCTCATCGCTCTGCTGTTCGTGTCTTTCATGATCTGGCAGGCATGGCAAACGGACCACGCTCCGCAACCGGCCAACCAGACCACGCAACAGACTGCGAACACTGCAAACGGTGATGCTACTAATCAGGCTGTTCCTGATAGCGGACAGGGCAAATTAATTACAGTTAACAGTGATGTGCTGTCATTAACGATCAACACCCGTGGTGGCGACATTGAGCAGGCTCTGCTGAAGGCTTACCCAACGACTTTGGGCTCTGACCAGCCTTTCCAGTTACTGGAAACTACTCCTAATTTCCTCTATCAGGCACAAAGTGGTCTGACAGGTAAAAACGGTCCAGACAATCCGGCTAACGGTGAACGCCCTCTGTTCAAGGCGAGCTCCGATACCTTCACAATGGCTGAAGGCCAGTCTGAACTGCGCATTCCGATGACTTACACGGCGGCGAACGGTGCGATTTACACCAAAACCTTCGTGATCAAACGTGGTTCTTACGCGGTAAACGTTGAATACAACATCAACAACACCACGGCTGCCCCGCTTGAACTGACCATGTTCGGTCAGCTGAAACAAACCACCGAATTACCTAAGCACCGTGATACCGGCAGCAATAACTTTGCTCTGCACACGTTCCGCGGCGCGGCATATTCCTCAAGTGATGACAAATATCAGAAGTATGCGTTCGATAAGAGCGAAGCACTGAATGTCACGACTCAGGGTGGTTGGGTTGCGATGTTGCAGCAGTACTTTGCAACGGCGTGGATCCCATCAGCGAAAGACACCAATACCTTCTTCACCACCACCAATAACGGTATTTCAACGATTGGCTTTAAAGGCACACCGTTTACCGTTGCACCAGGTGCACAGCAACAAGTTGCTTCTATCCTGTGGGTTGGTCCGGAAATTCAGGACAAGATGGCCGCTATCGCGCCACACCTTGACCTGACGGTTGACTACGGTTGGTTATGGTTCATCTCTCAGCCACTGTTCAAACTGTTGAAATTCATTCAAGGGTTTGTCGGTAACTGGGGCTTCTCGATCATCGTTATCACCTTTATTGTTCGCGGTATCATGTATCCACTGACCCGCGCACAGTACACGTCGATGGCGAAAATGCGTATGTTGCAGCCGAAACTGGCCGCCATGCGTGAACGTATCGGTGATGACAAACAGCGCATGAGTCAGGAAATGATGGCGCTGTATAAGTCTGAGAAAGTGAACCCGCTGGGTGGCTGTCTGCCGCTGGTTATTCAGATGCCAATCTTCCTGGCACTGTATTACATGCTGTCTGGTTCCATTGAACTGCGCCACGCGCCATTCATCCTGTGGATCCATGACTTGTCAGCACAAGACCCGTACTACATTCTGCCGGTTCTGATGGGTATCACGATGTTCTTCATCCAGAAGATGTCGCCGACCACCGTCACTGACCCGATGCAGCAGAAGATCATGACCTTCATGCCGGTCATCTTCACCGTGTTCTTCCTGTGGTTCCCGTCTGGCCTGGTGGTGTACTACATCGTCAGTAACCTGGTCACCATTCTCCAGCAGCAGCTGATTTATCGCGGGCTGGAAAAACGTGGCCTGCACAGCCGCGACAAGAAAAAGTCATAAGTGAATGTCAGGACGGCTTTCGTCCTGACCGCTAAACTTGATGATAAAAAAGAAAGGCGATCATTTGATCGCCTTTTGCATATCCGTAAAAAGACCAACAGAGATCATTGCTATGAGCACCTCAGATACCATTATTGCCCAGGCAACCCCACCCGGCCGCGGTGGTGTGGGCATTTTGCGCATTTCCGGCCGTGCGGCGCGTGATGTGGCACAGGCTGTCTTAGGTAAACTGCCCAAGCCGCGTTATGCCGATTATCTGCCGTTTCAGGATGCTGATGGCAGCACGCTGGATCAGGGCATCGCGTTGTGGTTCCCCGGCCCGAACTCCTTTACCGGCGAAGACGTGCTTGAGCTGCAAGGCCACGGCGGGCCGGTGATCCTGGATTTGCTGCTTAAACGCATTATCGCGCTGGAAAACGTGCGAATTGCGCGTCCTGGCGAATTCTCTGAACGGGCTTTCCTCAACGATAAACTCGACCTGGCGCAGGCTGAAGCGATTGCTGATCTTATCGACGCCAGCTCCGAGCAGGCCGCACGTTCAGCGGTTAACTCCTTACAGGGCGCTTTCTCGAACCGTATTCATCATCTGGTGGAAGCACTCACTCACCTGCGGATCTTTGTCGAAGCGGCTATCGACTTCCCCGATGAGGAAATCGACTTCCTGTCCGACGGTAAAATCGAAGCCAAACTCAATACGGTGATGGGTGATCTCGATGCCGTGCGGGCCGAAGCACGTCAGGGCAGCCTGCTGCGTGAAGGGATGAAAGTGGTGATTGCCGGGCGTCCGAACGCCGGTAAATCCAGCCTGCTGAACGCGCTGGCTGGTCGTGAAGCGGCGATCGTTACCGATATCGCGGGCACTACGCGTGACGTTTTACGCGAACATATCCACCTTGATGGCATGCCGTTGCACATCATTGACACCGCCGGGTTACGTGAAGCCAGCGATGAAGTTGAGCGAATTGGTATCGAACGTGCATGGAATGAGATCGAACAGGCTGACTTAGTGCTGTTTATGGTCGACGGTACAACAACGGCAGCAACCGAGCCTGCGGACATCTGGCCCGAATTTATGGCCCGCCTGCCCGCGAGTTTACCTATTGTCGTTGTACGCAACAAAGCGGATATCACCGGCGAAGCGCTGGGACAAACGGAAGTGAATGGTCACTCACTTATTCGCCTTTCTGCCCGCACCGGCGATGGCGTTGATCTGCTGCGCGATCATCTGAAACAGGTGATGGGCTTCAATCACAATATGGAAGGCGGATTCCTTGCGCGTCGCCGTCACCTGCAGGCGCTGGAACAGGCCGCACAGCATCTGGTTCAGGGTAAAGATCAACTGCTTGGCGCATGGGCGGGTGAACTGCTGGCGGAAGAACTGCGTCTGGCCCAGCAATCGCTGAGCGAAATCACCGGTGAATTTACCTCGGATGATTTACTGGGGCGTATCTTCTCGAGTTTCTGTATCGGTAAATAAGCCGCTCTTCGCAGCAAACAAAACCCACATTGGAAAATGTGGGTTTTTTATTTTATTCAAAGAATTACGCCTTACCAGACTTTATAAATGCGTCCGGTCTGCGCCCCTTCCACGCTGCGACGATACGCTTTCGCCACGCGCGCTGCCGGTGCAGCCTCAAAGCCCGGGAAGAACGGGCCGTAAGCTTTCAGCGACTCTTCTACTACGGTCGGGCTGACCACATTGATGCGAATACCCCGTGACAGTTCAATCGCCGCGCCCCGGACAAAGCCTTCGACGGCGGCATTTACCGTGGTGGCGTTTGCCCCCTGACGAATAGGTTCATCAGCAATGATCCCGCTGGTCAGCGTGATGGAACCGCCATCGTTAAGGAATGACTGACCGATCAGCGCAAGGCGCACCTGGCCAAGCAGTTTATTCTGCAAACCAATATTGAACTGTGCTGCGGTCATCTCCACCAGCGGGCCAAAGTGCAGGCTGCCGGTAGTAGCAATAATCGCATCAACTTTTCCCGTACTCTGGAAAAGCGCTTTTACGCTGTTTTCATCGGTAATATCGACCTGAAAATCGCCGCGGGTTTTGCCTGCGGTGACAATTTCATGGTCTGCGCTAAGCTCCTGAATCACGGCTTTACCCAATGTACCTGTCCCGCCAATCACTAAAATTTTCATCAGATATTCCTCAACGTTGTTTGCAGGACCATCTTTCACCAAACTACGGGTTAGATATAGAATCGTATTATTCATTCTGTTCTAACTCAGGGTTTGTAATGTGGATAAGTTGCGGAATATCGAGGTCTTTATCAGCGTGGTAGAAACCGGGAATTTCAGTACAGCAGCGGAAAAGCTGGGGATTTCAGCAGTGATGGTCGGCAAGCATATTCAGCAGCTGGAAAAGTATTTGAATGCCCGCCTGTTGCAACGCACCACACGCAAGCAAAGCCTGACGGATGCCGGTGAAGTGTTTTACGAGAACGGAAAACGGGTGCTGGAGCAGATGAAATTCACCGAAAGCGCGATGGAAAGCCTGCAAAGCGTGCCGACCGGACTGCTGCGGATCAGCGCACCCGTATCACTCGGCTCCAGCGTGGTGGCGCCGATGCTGGCCCGTTATCTGCAAAAACACCCGAAAGTAAACGTGGAACTGATACTGAGCAACGCCAGGGTAGATTTGATCGGCGAAGGATTTGACGCGGCGATCCGTATTGGCGAAATTGGCGATGACCGGCTGGTCGCCAAGCCGCTGAACCCTTATGAAATGGTGATCTGCGCTTCTGCAGATTATTTACAGCGTTTCGGCACGCCCGCGACGCCGGAAGATCTGAAAACGCACCCGTGCCTGGTGCATACCGTCTGGAATCAGAGTGAAGGCTGGCATCTGGCGAATGCAGAGCGCACCACGTCAGCGTGGCCGGTTAACAGCCGCTATGTATCCAACGACGGTCATGCGCTGCGCGCTGCCGCACTGGAAGGCGCCGGTTTGTTGCTGCAACCCAAAGTGTTACTGGCCGAAGATATCGCCAGCGGAAAACTGATCCCGGTACTTGAGTCTTTTATCCCGAAACCCCGGGCAGTGCATCTGGTTTATCTGCCCGATTTCAGGCCGCGCGCCAAACTGACCAGCCTGATTAACTTCATGACTGAACACGCCTTTTACTGAGCCTTACGCAAAATACAAAACGGTAAGTGATCGCTCACTTACCGCTCAGTTTTGAACACTTTTAATCAGACGAAATCAGAGCTTAAAGCCTGCTACCACGGTTTCCAGCTGAACGGTCTGATCCTGCATCGCCTGCGCAGCGGCAGAAACCTGTTCCACCAGCGCGGCGTTCTGCTGCGTGGCGTTATCCAGCTGCGTGATAGCCACATTTACCTGCTCGATGCCCAGACTTTGCTCCTGACTGGAAGACATGATTTCGTTCATCAGCGTCGCCACGTTGTTCACGCCACCCATGACTTCATCCATCGTCGTTCCGGCGGTCGCCACCAGTTCGCTGCCGGTGGCGATATCCGCCACAGAATCCTCGATCAGCTTTTTGATTTCACGCGCGGAAGTGGCTGAGCGCTGTGCCAGACTGCGCACTTCGGATGCCACAACGGCGAAACCGCGTCCCTGTTCACCGGCACGCGCCGCTTCAACCGCCGCATTCAGCGCCAGAATGTTGGTCTGGAAAGCGATGCCGTCGATCACGCTGATGATATCGACGATTTTATGTGAAGAGCGGGTGATCGAGCCCATGGTCTCAACCACCTGTTTCACCACGTCCGAGCCCCTCCCGGCAACAGCCGAGGCATCACGGGCCAACTGGTTAGCCCCTTCCGCATTGGCAGCGTTCTGTTTTACGGTGCTGGTCAGCTGTTCCATTGAGGCTGCCGTTTCGACAATCGAGCTGGCCTGTTCTTCGGTTCGTGCTGACAGGTCCAGGTTACCGCTGGCAATCTGGCGCGAAGCCGAGGTGATAGCCAGACTGCTGTCGCCAACCTGACGCAGAATGGATTGCAGGAAAGACAGGAAACCGTTGAAGTTCTGGTTGATCTGATTGAACTCAGGGCTGCGGCTTTCCGGTAAGCGCCGGGTTAAGTCGGCACCGCCCGCAGAAAGCTGGGCGATATTTTTATTCAGTGCCGCCAGCTGGCGCATGAAAATTTTAATCGCGGCGATCAGAACGATCAGCAACAGCAAGACCATCGGGATTTGAACCAGTCCGAGACTCGTCAGAATGCTGTGGCTGCGCGCCAGTAACTGACTGGTCGGCATGTCGGTGGCGATAAACCACGGCCCCTGAATGTTGCTCATAAACATGGTATGCGACGTGCCGTCATTATCGTAGTCAGCCACCAGACTCGCCTGCCCGTTGATCTGATCCAGACTTTTGCGGATCTGCATCGCCAGCGGAGAAGTTTCGCCCAGTGAGGCCAGTTTCGGCAGTTTTTCATCCGTGGAATGACTGGTACCGACGATGGTGCCGTCTTTTTCCACGATATAAATCCTGGCGTGAACCTTTTTCTCCATCTCTGTCACCAGCTGGTTAAAGAACCCCAGTGTGACGTCAATGGTGGCGACGCCCCATTGCTTATCATCTTTGTAAATCGGCATCGCACAGTTAGTCCGCGGCTGGGTGCTGGCGTCATCGAAATAAGCAGGCGCCCAGACACACTGACCCTTTTCACCTTTTGATGCCGCCAGATACCACGACTGATCGAAATAGTTTGGGGATTCGGCGCTGTTCCAGAAAGTATTGACCGTCAGTTGATTATTATTATTACGGGCAAAGAAGGTGCTGAATTTGATTTTGGCCGGATCGCGTTGGTTCGGCAGAGGCCAGATCCCGCCACCAAACACGGCAGAGTCACCGTACTGATCAACCAGTGCCGGAAGTAAACGATCGATACTGTCGCTGTCCATTTGTGCAACAGTCTGGGTAATGGTGCGAACCTGTGACTCAACTTTATTCAGGCGGTCATTAATTGCCACCGCGACATCATCCACCTGATTAGCAACCAGATTACTTTCTGTCTGTTTCAGCTGGGGAGCGATATACACCTGGATCACGATAAGCGTAACGATGATCAGCACAATAAAAAACAAGCTGATCAATGCGATAAAGCGGGATTGCGTCGTTTTTAACATTTTTGGGTACTCGCAGGCAAAGCAGCGAGATCGCTGCTTAATTAGTAACGGCATTTTCTGGCGTTTCTTTATGTGGCTGTAGTAGATATATCTGGTGTAAGAATCTTATGAGTAAAAATCCAGAACATCATTCCAGTGAGATTCTTTCCCAATAAGAGATTAAGACTGTGATTACTTTCACTTTATGTTTATGAAAAACTGTATGAAAAGGGAAGAATGTGTGTGGCACTGCGGGGTTTAAGCGGTTTTTAATGATTTCTCTTAATGTTATTCTTTAGAACAATTGAGAAACTGCGGTCGAACCATTAATCATGGAGTGAACAATGGCGTGCCATTTTGCAAGATGGGCAATGACGGATGCAGAACCGGATACACACCGGTTGCCGCAAGAGATCGTATTATTTGCAAAACACCTTTCCGAAAAACAGCGCAAGCGTTTCTTAAACGGCCGCGTTCTGCTGGCAGAAATGATTTTCTATCTCTATGGAATCGCGGAACTTCCCAGCGTCATCACGTTACCCAGCGGTCGTCCGAGTTTTGAATCCCCTGATTTGCCTGATTTCAGTCTGGCGTATGCAGGAAGTACCGTCGGTGTTTTAATCAGCAGCGAAGGGAAAGTCGGCCTCGATCTCGAAATCATTCATGCCCGCAGTGCGCTGGTGAATCAGCAACAGCAATTACAGCTTTCTGCGGTGGAGAAAACCTGGATTGCTATGCAATCCGATCCGGTGGAATCCTCTCTGCAACTGTGGTGTATCCGCCAGAGCATGCTGAAAATGTCCGGCCTGAACGATCAGAGTCCGCTTACGCTCAGCCTGAATCCCGCTTCTGGTCGTTTACGGTCTACCGTAACGCCCGAGGCGCAGGTGATGAGCGACATTGAAGGTTCCATTATCTGGTCATGTGCGCAGTCACCCTCGATTATCCGTTTGCAGTGCTGGCGTTACGAACCTGAAAACGGCTTCACCCGCACACAAACCCTGGCCACAGACCAGCAATCTGAATCACCACACTTCATGAAATTCATCAGCCTGCCACCCGCTAAATAAAACTTCACTTTTGTTTACGCCCGTCGTGCCGTTTTTCGTTTATGGTTACAGGCAGTTCCTTTCGCAAAGTCATCCATAACAGGAGTTACCCATGTCAGCTCAACCACTGAAGTTTGTCACACTGTTAGGCAGTCTTCGTAAAGCGTCTTACAACGGAATGGTCGCCCGCACATTGCCAAAAGTGGCACCAGAGGGCATCAGCATTGAGGCGTTGCCTTCCATCGGTACACTGCCGCTCTATGATGCAGATATTCAGCAGGAAGAAGGCTTTCCGGCGGATGTTGAAGCGATTGCGGAACAAATCCGTCAGGCGGATGGCGTCATTATCGTCACGCCGGAGTATAACTACTCCGTTCCGGGCGGCCTGAAAAATGCGATCGACTGGATTTCCCGCCTGCCGAATCAGCCACTGGCCGGTAAGCCCGTGCTGATCCAGACCAGTTCAATGGGTCCGGTCGGCGGGGCACGTTGTCAGTATCATCTGCGTCAGATTCTGGTGTTCCTGGATGCGATGGTGATGAATAAACCCGAATTTATGGGTGGTGTGATCCAGAATAAAGTGGATGAGCAAATCGGCGAAGTCATCGACCAGGGGACGCTCGATTTCCTGCGCGGCCAGCTGACGGCATTTGCCGACTATACGCGCCGCGTCAGCCAATAATTCCGGTCATCAGAAATGCAAACAGCCCGCAATGCGGGCTGTTTTTTTACAGGCGTTAAGCAGATGTCAGCGGATTAATGCCCGTCGACAAACGCGATTTTCAGCACAAACAGCAGGGCTACGACCACCACACACGGGCTGATTTCTTTCCAGCGGCCAGTGCCCAGTTTCATCACCACGTAAGAGATGAAGCCCAGCGCGATACCTTCGGTGATCGAGAAGCTGAACGGCATCATTACCGCGGTCACGAACGCCGGAACCGCTTCGGTCAGGTCATCCCAGGAAACACGCGCCAGACTGGAGGTCATCAGCACGCCGACATAAATCAGCGCACCGGCCGCCGCGTATTCCGGCACCATCCCCGCCAGTGGGGAAATGAAGATCACCAGCAGGAACAGTAAACCGGTCACCACCGCCGTCAGGCCGGTACGACCGCCCACGGAAACGCCGGAGGTGCTTTCAATGTACGCGCCCACCGATGAAGTACCGATAAATGCCCCCGCCACGGAAGACACGCTGTCAACGTACAGCGCCTGTTTCATCTGCGGGAACTTGCCCTGCGCATCAGCCAGACCGGCTTTGTCGGTCACACCAATCAGCGTGCCGGAGGAGTCAAACAGGTTCACCAGCATGAAGGAGAAAATGACGCCCGCCAGACCGATATTCAGCGCGCCTTTCAAATCCACCTGACCGACAACCGTGGTGATGCTCGGCGGCATCGACCAGAAACCGGTGTAATGCACATCGCCAATCATCAGGCCAATGACTGTCGTGACAATAATCGACACCAGCACCGAGGCGTGGAAATTGCGCGACGCCAGCACGGCAATAATGAAGAACCCCAGCACACCGAGCAGCACGTTGTGCGAGGTCAGATTACCGATGGTCACGATGGTGTCAGGGTTCGGGACAATAATGCCGGCGTTTTTCAGCCCCATCATGCCGATAAACAGCCCGATACCGGCGGTAATGCCCACACGCAGGCTGACCGGAATATTGGCAATCATCCAGTAACGGATGCGGAAAATAGTCAGCAGCAGCAAACCCACAGCACCCCAGAATATCGCGCCCATCCCGATCTGCCATGAAACCCCCATCGCGCCCACGACCACAAACGCAAAGAACGCATTCAGACCCATCGCCGGTGCCAGAGCGACCGGCAGGTTGGCGATCACGCCCATCAGGATGCTGCCGAACGCGGCAATCAGGCAGGTGGTCACGAACACGGCCTGTTTATCCATCCCCGCAACACCCAGGATCTGCGGGTTCACGAAAACGATATAGACCATGGTCAGGAAGGTAGTTAAACCGGCGATAGTTTCGGTGCGTACGGTGGTGCCGTGCTGCGTCAGTTTAAACAGACGTTCAGCCAGACCTTTACCCGCAGTCGCATTGCTCTGTGGTGTGCTCATTGGTGAGTTCCAAAATGGGGGAAAAACAATCGGGGGGTATCCTAAGGATTTTAGCCCGAAAGCGCCAGCACTGGATGTATGGGATTAAATCTATCGTTCGGGTACAGTGCCATAATGCACGCCAATAGATGAAACGCTCACAGGGAGAAAGTATGTCACAGGTTGAATGTGTCTTTTTTGATTGCGACGGTACGCTGGTGGACAGTGAATTGTTGTGCTGCGAAGCCTATGTCGAAATGTTCGCGCATTTTGGTGTGACGGTTTCATTCGACGAAATGTATAAGAAATACAAAGGCGTCAAACTTTACGAAATCGTCGCGATCGTCAATAAAGAGCACGGTATCGACGTGCCGAAAGAAGAAATGGAAGTCGTGTTTCGCCAGCATGTTGCCCGTCTTTTCGACAGCAAACTTGAACCTATTGACGGCGCACGCGAGTTACTGGAACAAATCACCGTGCCGATGTGTGTCGTCTCAAACGGCCCGGTCACCAAAATGCAGCACTCTCTCGGCCTGACCGGATTGCTGCCTTTTATGGGGGATAAGTTATTCAGCGGCTATGATTTACAGCGCTGGAAACCCGATCCTGCCGTCTTGTACAAAGCAGCCGACGTCATGAACGTGCCGGTGGAAAACTGCATTCTGGTTGAAGATTCCGTGGCAGGCGCACAGGCCGGGATCACCGCAGGCATCCCGGTGTTTTACTACTGCGCCGATCCGCATAACCCTGCGCTCGATCACCCGCTGGTGACCACTTTCCACGACATGCGCGAACTGCCGGGGATCTGGCGGGAGATGGGGTATCAGGTCACTCGCTGAGTGATTTTTCGTAAGCCTGCATGCGCTTTTCCAGCTCCGTCAGAGATCGCAGGCCATCAGCCAGCGGCAGGGTTTTATCATTGAAGATTTCCAGTGACCAGGGGCCGGTGAAACCTTTACGGTTCAGCGTGCTGACAAAATCCACCAGCGGTAAATCGCCCTGCCCCGGATAACAGCGGTAACTACGGCTCCACTGCTGCACGTTCATGTCTTTGAACGGTACATCGGCCAGTTGCAGGAAACTGATTTTTTCCAGCGGCACTTCATCCAGACGGTCAAGATTGTCGCCCACGGCGAGAATATGAAAGCTGTCGAGCACAATGCCCAGCGCCGGACTGTTCACCTCGCGTACGCGATCCCACGCCTGGCGGTAACGGTTGACGTGTTTACCCCATGCCAGCGCTTCATAGCCGATACGGATGTCATACAGCTCCGCCATTTCCGCCAGCGCAGCGAGATCGGCAATCTGCACCTCCCGCTCCGGTGAACTTTCCGGATCGGTGTTGCTGCACACCAGTAAATGATCGCAGCCCAGCTCGCTCATCAGGTCGAACTGGCGGCGTGCGCTGGCGAGTTTTTCAACCCGCTTCTCTGCCGGAACCCCTTCGAAATCACGGAAAGGTTGCAGCAGGAAAATGCGCAGGCCGAGAGAATCGGCGAGGTTACGGATAGCCGCCGGTTTGACAGGACTTTTAAGCAAATCGTCTTCGAATATTTCCACACCATCAAATCCTGCAGCCGCAATGGCGGTAAGTTTTTCAGGCAAGGTTCCTGGTACTGAAACTGTCGCAATAGAATGTAACCGGGTGGTTGCAGGCAAAATAGTGTCCTTTTAGTCAGGCTTCGATACTTACAGTAGTGGACCCTCACGCCACATTCGTCAAGTGCGGCGAAGTTGTATGAACGCACAGATTGTAACTGGGCTAAGCAATGGTTAATCTCTGTGGCGAGAATGTGGTTAATGAAGAGGATAAGACGCTGAGCAGCCAAAGTTCCCCGGCGCCGGGACGTAAAAATGATCCGATAGGACTCAGGCAGCGCATTTTCGACAGCGCTCTGGCTGAATTCGCTGAATCCGGTCTGATGGGCGCGCGCATGGAAAATATCGCCTCCAATGCCAGCACCACGAAACGTATGGTGGTCTACCACTATAAGACCAAAGAAGCCCTGTACATGTTGGTTCTGGAACACGTTTATCGCGGTATTCGCCAGCACGAGCTGGAGCTGGACTTATCTTCGTTGCCACCTGCGGAAGCGATCGTCAAACTGGTAGAAGCCAGCTTCGATTTCCATGTCTCACACCCGGAATTTATCCGTATTGTATCGACAGAAAACATGCTGCGCGGCCGCTTTATCCGCCAGTCCACCAGCATCCGTGAGATCAACAAAACGGCATTAACGCTGCTGGAAGATATCCTTGAACGCGGCAAACAAAGCCATCTGTTTAAGGAAGATGCGCAGGCGCGCGACGTTCACCGCCTCATCAGCAGCCTGTGTGTGCACCAGGTCGCCAACCAATATACGTTCGGCGCTTTGTTTGAAAATCCGGATGAGGTGGATTTACAGACCGCCCATTACCGGCAGTTGGCAGTACAGGTCGCGCTGCGCTATGTGATGAAATAATTGCGCTGACCGGACGCGGGTATAGATCGGAAAGCAAAAAGGCCTCGTCAGAGGCCTTTTTTGTGGAGCGATGTCAGTAAACCCTTATTCTTTCGGCACATCTTTACCGTCTGTCAGCAATTTATCCAGCGCATCGCCGCCCACATGACGGAAATCCTGACCTTTCACAAAGTAGAAAATGAATTCGCAAATGTTCTGGCAACGGTCACCGATACGTTCGATAGAACGGGCGCAGAACAGTGCGGTCAGCACGCTTGGAATCGTGCGTGGATCTTCCATCATGTAGGTCATCAGCTGGCGCACAATGCCTTCATATTCCTGATCCACTTTTTTATCTTCACGGTAAATACGCACCGCTTCGTCAAGATCCATACGCGCAAACGCATCCAGCACATCATGCAGCATCTCTACGGTATGGCGGCCCAGCGATTCCAGGCTGACCAGCAACGGCTGATGCAAATGTGAGAATTTTTCCAGCGCCGTGCGGCAGATTTTATCTGCCACGTCACCGATACGCTCGAGTTCAGAAATGGTTTTGATAATCGCCATCACCAAACGTAAATCGCTGGCGGTTGGCTGGCGCTTGGCAATGATGCGCACACAAGCTTCGTCGATCGCCACTTCCATCAGGTTAACTTTGTCATCACCTTTGATGACGCGTTGCGCCAGTTCGGCATCCTGATTGTGCATCGCCGTGATGGCGTCAGTCAGTTGTTGCTCAACCAGGCCGCCCATCGCCAGAACCTGCGTACGGATATGTTCAAGCTCAGCATTGAACTGGCCAGAAATGTGTTTGTTTAAGTTCAGGTTGTCCATTCTTTGTACCTCAACCGTAGCGGCCAGTAATGTAATCTTCAGTCTGTTTGCGCGCTGGTGAAGTGAACAGCGAGTCAGTGTCGCTGTATTCGATCAGTTCGCCCAGATACATAAACGCAGTGCGATCTGAACAACGCGCAGCCTGCTGCATGTTGTGGGTCACGATCACCACGGTGTAATCAGATTTTAACTCGGTGATCAGCTCTTCGATACGGCCGGTAGAAATCGGATCGAGCGCCGAGCAAGGTTCATCGAGCAGCAGAACGTCAGGACGGATCGCAATACCACGTGCAATACACAAACGCTGTTGCTGGCCGCCGGACAGGCTGTAACCACTCTGGTGCAACTTGTCTTTAGATTCATTCCACAATGCAGCTTTGGTCAGCGCCCATTGCACACGCTCGTCCATATCCGTGCGGGACAGCTTTTCAAACAGACGGACACCAAACGCGATGTTGTCGTAAATCGACATCGGGAATGGCGTCGGTTTCTGGAAGACCATGCCGACTTTGGCGCGCAGCAGCGCGATGTCCTGCTTATCAACCAGAATGTTTTCGCCATCAAGCAGGATTTCACCCTCAGCGTGCTGTTCCGGATACAGCTGGTACATTTTGTTAAACGTACGCAGCAGCGTGGATTTACCACAGCCTGACGGGCCGATGAATGCCGTGACTTCGTTCTTAGCAATATCCAGGGAAATATTTTTCAGCGCGTGGAATTTGCCGTAATAAAAGTTCAGATCGCGAACCTGAATTTTGCTGTTGGATGCGTCAGTCATTCTCAGACATCTCTCTTATTCGCGCGCCGCATGGCGACGCCGGGTAAACAGTGATGGCAGCCGCTATCACCTGCCATCGATAATAAATTCGCTTATTGCTTTTTCGGGGCGAAAATCACACGCGCCAGAATGTTCAGCAGCAGCACACACACGGTAATCAGCAGAACACCCGCCCACGCCAGTTGTTGCCACTCGCCAAACGGGCTCATCGCAAACTTAAAGATGGTGACCGGCAGGTTAGCAATCGGCTGCATCATGTCGGTGCTCCAGAACTGGTTGGAGAGCGACGTAAACAACAGCGGCGCGGTTTCACCGGCAATACGGGCAATCGCCAGCAGGATCCCGGTGATAATGCCGGAAACTGAGGCTTTCAGTGTGATGGCCGAAATCATTTTCCACTTCGGCGTACCCAGTGCGTAAGCCGCTTCACGCAGGCTGTCCGGCACCAGTTTCAGCATGTTTTCCGTGGTACGGATAACAATCGGGATCTGTAACAATGCCAGTGCAAGCACGCCCGCCCAGCCGGAGAAGTGTCCCATTTTTGCCACCATAATGGTGTACACAAACAAGCCCACAACGATGGATGGTGCGGAAAGCAGAATGTCGTTAATGAAACGAATGAATTCAGCCAGCCAGGATTTACGTCCATATTCGGCCAGATAAATCCCCGCCATCACGCCCAGTGGCGTACCGATGACCGTTGCCCACAGAATCAATAATCCGCTGCCTGCAATGGCGTTAGCCAGACCGCCGCCTGCCGTATTCGGAGGCGGGGTATTTTCTGTGAACAGCGCCAGCGACATCCCGTCAACACCTTTAACGATAGTGGTGAACAAGATCCACACCAGCCAGAACAGACCAAACGCCATGGTCAGCATGGAGACCATCAGCGCCAGACGGTTCTTCTGACGGCGCCACGCCTGACGTTTGCGACGCGATTCCAGTAATGCAGTATTACTTTGCATTTCGAGTGTCGTCATCTTAACGGCCCTCTTTCTTAGCCAGACGCAGGATCATCATTTTCGACAGCGCCAAAACAATAAAGGTGATGACAAACAGGATCAGACCCAGTTCCATCAGTGCAGACGTATGCAGCCCGGCTTCCGCTTCGGCGAATTCGTTCGCCAGTGCAGAGGTAATGCTGTTGCCCGGCGCGTACAGCGATGCGCTATCGAGCTGGTAGGTGTTACCGATAATGAAGGTCACCGCCATGGTTTCGCCAAGTGCGCGCCCCAGACCTAACATCACGCCGCCGATCACACCATTTTTGGTGAACGGCAGCACGATACGCCAGATCACTTCCCATGTAGTGCAACCAATGCCGTAAGCAGATTCTTTCATCATCACCGGCGTTTGCTCGAACACGTCACGCATGACGGAAGCTATGTACGGGATGATCATAATGGCGAGGATGACGCCTGCAGCCAGAATACCGATACCAAAACCCGGACCGGCGAACAGGGCACCAACAATCGGGATACCGGAAAGTACATCGCCCAACGGCGTCTGAAAATACTGCGCAAACAGCGGGGCGAAAACGAACAGCCCCCACATGCCATAAACAATACTGGGGATCGCCGCCAGCAGTTCAATAGCAATCCCCAGCGGGCGTTTCATCCAGTTCGGCGCCAGCTCGGTAAGGAATAATGCGATACCAAAGCTGACGGGAACAGCAATCAGCAGGGCAATAATGGAGGTCACGACCGTGCCGTAAATCGGCACCAGTGCGCCAAATTGCTGGTTCGGTGCATCCCAGGTTTTCGTCCACAGGAAGGACAATCCGAACTTTTCAATGCTCGGCAGGGAAGCAATAAACAGCGAGACGATAATGCCGCCCAACATAAATAGCACAATCAGCGCTGCCAGTTTAACCAGCGCGCCGAAGATGATGTCACCGTTTTTGCTGGGTGCCTTGATAGCCGGCTTGTATTCAGCCATACCACTCTCTTTTAATTCAGATTTAATTCCCTCCCCGGCCGGAGAGGGAATGAAGCAGAAGACTTGTACTCTATATCAGACCCGAGGTCAGATCCTAGTAAAGTGCTTTACCGCTGCTGTCTTTGATGTTGGTTTTCCAGGCTGCGCGGATCTGTTCTACAACAGAAGCTGGCAGTGCGGCGTAATCCAAATCAGTCGTCAGTTTGTTACCGTTTTTGTAAGCCCAGTCGAAGAACTTCAGCACTTCGGTGCCCTTCGCTGCATCTTGCTGGTCTTTGTAAATCAGGATGAAGGTGGTGGAGCTGATTGGCCACGCATTATCACCTTTCTGATTGGTCAGGTCCTGAGCGAAGGTTTTGCTCCAGTCTGCGCCTTTAGCGGCTGCACTGAAGGATTCTTCTGTCGGGCTGATGGCTTTGCCGTCTGCATCTACCAGCTTGGTGTAAGCCAGGTTGTTTTGCTTGGCGTAAGCATATTCTACGTAACCGATTGAACCTGGCAGACGCTGTACGAATGCGGCCACGCCGTCGTTGCCCTTGCCGCCGAGACCCGTTGGCCAGTTAACAGTAGAACCTGCACCGATTTTGTCTTTCCACTCGCTGTTCACTTTCGCCAGGTAGCTGGTGAATACGAAGGAAGTACCGGAACCGTCAGCACGGCGAACCACCGCGATGTTAGTGTCTGGCAGTTTCACGCCCGGGTTCAGCTTGGTGATCGCCGTATCGTTCCACTTTTTGATTTTACCGAGGTAAATATCACCCAGCGTTGCGCCATCCAGAGTCAACTGACCGGATTTGATGCCCGGGATGTTAACAGCCAGTACCACGCCGCCGATTACAGTAGGAAACTGGAACAGACCGTTTTTATTCAGATCTTCTTCTTTCATCGGTGCATCAGATGCCCCGAAATCAACGGTTTTAGCGATGATTTGTTTCACGCCGCCGGAAGAACCGATGCCCTGATAGTTAACCTGAGTACCGGTTGCTTTCTGGTATGCATCAGCCCACTTAGCATAGACAGGGGCTGGGAAGGTACCGCCAGCGCCAGTCAGGTTAGCGGCAGCGAAAGCAGACATTGCTGTGAGGGAGAAAGTCGCTGCTACAAGACCGGCGACGGTGTTACGCATCAATTTCATGTTCCACTCCTGGTGGTTTTAAACTTCCCGACTGATGTCGACGTTAATTAAAGTGTTTGGCACAGGAGGAAAATAGGACAGTTTAGTGACAGTAAAATGTACGTTATATGACAGTTTTATGACACAGGTCACAATTCGAACCATACGGGCAAAATGTGGGAGTTTTAAGCAGAAAAAGCCGGTTATTACACCGGCGGATAATGAAAAGCAGGTGAATTAACGCCCCTTCTTCTTACGGCCAGGCTGGGCAAAACGCTTGCGGGATGCGGAATTCGCTTCAGGTTTTTCGCTGTTTTTCGTTTTAGTGACAGCCGGTTTTTTAGCCTGAGCAGGTTTTGATGGCACTTTTTTCGCCGGTTTGTCTTCAGACGAAGAGTTTTCAATCAGCTTAAACAATTCGATCAGTTCATCATCGGTCAGATCACGCCATTCGCCCAGCGGTAATCCTTTCAGATTGATGTTCATAATACGCACACGTTCAAGCTTAGTGACGTCGAAACCAAAATGCTTAGTCATGCGGCGGATCTGTCGGTTAAGTCCCTGCACCAGCGTAATGCGAAACACCATCGGTGCTTCTTTCTTCACTTTGCATTTCTTGGTCACGGTACCGAGCATCGGCACACCCGCGCCCATACCGGCAATAAACTCGTCCGTGATCGGTTTATTGACGGTCACGATATATTCTTTTTCGTGGTCGTTACCGGCACGCAGGATTTTATTGACCAGATCGCCGTGATTGGTCAGTAAAATCAGGCCCTGCGAATCTTTGTCCAGACGGCCAATCGGGAAGACGCGTTTGCTGTGGTTAACGAAATCGCGGATGTTGTCCCGCTCCCCCTCTTCCATCGTGGTGATAATGCCTACGGGCTTGTTCAGCGCAATAAGCACCAGATCTTCTTCATCACGCGGCTCAATAATCTGACCATTCACTTTCACCACATCGCCGGCAAACACCTGAGCACCCACCGCAGCACGCCTGCCGTTGATAAAAACATTTCCCTGTTCGATGTAACGATCAGCATCGCGGCGCGAGCAGATGCCGCTCTCGCTAATGTATTTGTTGAGACGAATGGAGGAGTTGGTCAGCATTCAGCGGGGTACCTTCAGAAAAACGCGAACTATACCTTATCCGGGGCGGGTTACGAAGCCTGAGAGAAGAGAATCGTGACCGGCTGCTGACAAAGGGAGAGCCGGAGAACAACATTCTGGAAAGARAAAAGCGCCCCGGGAGGCGCTTAGAGATAACATGGCTGAAACCGGACAGTCTTATTCGACAGTCACAGACTTCGCCAGATTACGTGGCTGGTCAACATCGGTGCCTTTAATCAGCGCAACGTAGTAGGACAGCAACTGGAGCGGTACGGTGTAGAAAATCGGAGCGACGATTTCTTCAACGTGAGGCAGCTGAATAATCTTCATACCGTCACTGTCGACAAAACCCGCGTCCTGATCGGCGAAGACATACAGTAAACCGCCACGTGCACGCACTTCTTCGATATTCGACTTCAGTTTTTCCAGCAATTCGTTATTGGGCGCAACCACAATCACCGGCATATCCGCATCAATCAGCGCCAGCGGGCCATGTTTCAGCTCGCCTGCCGCATAGGCTTCAGCGTGGATATACGAAATCTCTTTCAGCTTCAGCGCACCTTCCATCGCGATCGGATATTGATCGCCACGGCCAAGGAACAGGGCGTGATGTTTATCAGAGAAACCTTCAGCCAGCGTTTCGATAGTCTTATCCAGCGACAGCATTTGTTCGATGCGCGCAGGCAACGCCTGAAGCGCGTGAACAATGTCGTGCTCAACTTGCGGACTCATCCCTTTCAGGCGGCCCATACGCGCCACCAGCATCAGCAGAACGGTCAGCTGCGTGGTGAAAGCTTTGGTTGAGGCCACACCGATTTCGGTGCCCGCTTTGGTCATCAGCGCCAGATCGGATTCACGCACCAGAGAAGAACCAGCCACGTTGCATACTGCCAGCGAACCAAGATAACCCAGCTCTTTCGACAGACGCAGCGCTGCCAGCGTATCAGCCGTTTCACCCGACTGAGACAGCGTGATGATCAGGCTGCCCGGACGAACAGCAGATTTGCGATAGCGGAATTCCGAAGCGATCTCGACATCACAAGGCATGCCAGCCAGTGACTCAAACCAGTAACGCGCCACCATCCCGGAGTTATATGACGTACCGCAGGCGATAATCTGCACGTGCTGAACACGGGACAGAATTTCGTCCGCTTTTTCGCCCAGCTCGCTCAGATTCACTTCGCCGTGGCTGAAACGGCCTTCCAGGGTGTTTTTAATGGCCAGCGGCTGTTCGTAGATTTCTTTTTGCATGTAGTGGCGGTAAACGCCTTTATCACCGGCGTCGTACTGCACTTTGGATTCGATTTCTTCACGCTCAACGGCATGACCATTTTTGTCATATACGCTGACGGAACGGCGCTTAACTTCAGCAACATCGCCTTCTTCCAGGAACAGGAAGCGGCGGGTCACAGGTAACAGCGCCAGCTGATCGGAGGCAATGAAGTTTTCACCCACACCACGACCAATCACCAGCGGGCTGCCGGAACGGGCAGCGACCAGAACAGACGGATCGCGGCGATCCATCACCACCGTGCCGTAGGCACCCCGCAGTTGCGGGATAACGCGCTGGACCACTTCGAGCAGCGTACCGCCCTGGAGTTGTTCCCAATGCACCAGATGCGCGATCACTTCGGTATCTGTTTCAGAATCAAAACGGTAGCCGCGTTCAATCAACAATTCACGCAGAGGTTCGTGGTTTTCGATAATGCCGTTATGCACCACAGCAATGTAATCAGACACATGCGGGTGAGCATTCGCTTCAGAAGGTTCGCCATGGGTTGCCCATCGTGTGTGAGCAATACCGGTGCCACCATGCAAAGGATGTTCATCGAGTGCATCAGCCAGCATCTGGACTTTACCCAGACGACGCAAGCGCCCCATTTTCCCGTCAGCATCAATGACAGCCAGACCGGCTGAGTCATAACCGCGGTATTCGAGACGGCGTAAACCTTCCAACAGAATTTCAGCAATATCGCGTTGCGCTACTGCGCCTACAATTCCACACATCAGTTTTATTCCTATTGAAGGTCTTTTCGGGACCTTTTTTGATGCCTGACCTGATTTATCCGCAAGCCCCGTTTTCCRGTGTACTTGCGGTTCCCCGAGCCTTGTAGAGAGTTGGGGATTATTATGAACAGCTTATTTTTTCTTCACCGGTTTCTGCCAGTCAGGTTTATGCACCTGCGGCACCCGGCTTAACAGTAAACCATTGTCCGGCACGTCGCGCGTGACCGTTGTACCGGCGGCGATCGTCACGTTATTACCCACAGTGACTGGCGCTACCAGCTGAGAATCTGACCCCACAAAGACATCGTTACCGATGATGGTCTTATGCTTGTTTACGCCGTCGTAGTTGCAGGTGATGGTACCCGCGCCGATGTTAACGTTATCCCCAATATCAGCATCACCAAGGTAGGAGAGATGACCAGCTTTAGAGCCTTTGCCGAGACGCGCTTTTTTGATTTCGACGAAATTGCCGACATGCGCGCCTTCAGCCAGTTCAGCGCCGGGGCGCAGACGGGCGAAAGGCCCGACCGTACAACCGCTTTCCAGCACCGCATCTTCGAACACGCTGTAAGGACTGACTTCACAGTCATCGCCAATCACGCAATTTTTCAGCACGCAGCCCGCACCGATTTTGACGCGATCACCCAGTTTCACGTGACCTTCGATAATGACATTGGTGTCGATCAGTACATCGATGCCGTGAGACAGTTCACCGCGCAGATCAAACCGCGCTGGGTCCATCAGCATCACGCCTTCGAGCAACAGACGCTCTGCCTGTTCACTCTGATATACGCGCTCAAGACGGGAAAGTTGCAGGCGGTTATTCACACCATCCACTTCGCTGTTTCGCGCCGGATGAACGGTGGCGATCAGATGTCCTTCCGCATGCGCCATCGCAATAATATCGGTGATGTAGTATTCACCCTGCGCGTTGTTGTTATTCAGTTGACCGAGCCAGCGTTTGAATGACGCGCCGTTAGCGACCAGGATACCGGTGTTAATTTCCTGAATTTTCAGCTGTTCTTCGCTGGCATCTTTCTGCTCAATAATGCCGGTAACAATGCCATTCTCACGAACGATACGGCCATAACCGGTCGGGTCATCCAGCACGACGGTCAGTAAACCAATGCCGCCATCGGGCTTGGCTTTGAGTAATTCGTTCAGGGTGTCGACGGAAATCAGCGGAACATCGCCGTACAGCATCAGCACATCTTCATCATCGGCAAAGAACGGCGCCGCCTGCTGCATCGCATGACCGGTCCCCAGTTGCTCTGCCTGCAATACCCAGTTCAGATCACTGCCTGCCAGATTTTTCTTCAGTAAATCGCCACCGTGGCCATAGACCAGATGCACGTTCCGGGCACCCACTTGCGTGGCCGCATCAATGACGTGCTGAACCATTGGCTTGCCAGCCAATGGGTGAAGAACTTTCGGAAGGTTGGAGTACATGCGTGTCCCCTTGCCCGCGGCAAGGATCACCACACTCAGTGCGCTGTTCGACATAGGTAACCTGACAAATCCAATTTGAGTGACAAAAGTAACCCGTTCAGTGCGCGGATTACTACATATTTCGCTTCAAAAACCGCCCGCAGGCCGCAGCCTGCAAGGGTTGTATGCTGTATAGACTACACCAAAAAAACTGAGGGTAAAGTGTCGGTTAATCACCCAAGTATTCCATTAAAAGCGAAAATTAGCCTTGGGAAAAACACTGAAAATGCACTTTATTAAAAGCAAAAAAAAAAGCGACCCGAAGGTCGCTTTTCTAACTGATGTTGTTACATCGCTTTTCTGGTCAGTTCGATAACGCGAAGTTTCGCGATCGCCTTAGCCAGTTCCGCTGACGCCTGAGCGTAATCAACGTCGCCGTGAGAACCACTAATGTGTTCTTCCGCTTTGCGCTTAGCTTCAAGCGCGCGCGCTTCGTCGAGGTCTTGCCCACGGATTGCAGTATCAGCCAACACGGTCGTTGCATTCGGTTGCACCTCAAGGATGCCACCGGAAAGATAGATATACTCTTCTTCACCGTGTTCTTTAACAATGCGCACCATGCCAGGCTTGATGGCGGTGAGCAGCGGAGCATGCCCCGGGAAAATACCCAGTTCGCCTTCGCTACCCGTCACCTGGATCTTTTGTACCATGCCGGTAAACATACGTTTTTCCGCACTAACAA